>JBBRIB010000215.1:0-5842 GCA_038221745.1 Verrucomicrobiales bacterium | reverse complement strand
TCCGATTGGAGATTTGAGATTTGCCATTTGCCATTTGCGGTTGGTGGTTGGAGATTTTGCGTTTTGCGCGGCTGATTTTGTTGTGGGAGCTTTTGCTTGTGGTGGGGGCGGGCTGATAGCGGGGCTGTGCGGGAGCGGGGTAGAGTTCTTCGGCCCGAGGATAATAGGGAGCTTGTGCTGGCTTCATTCCGCGAATGGTGCGCTTCATGTTAGGTTCGTGAGCGGGGCCGGGATTGTCCTCTTCAACCCAGTCATGATCGCAATCGAGAACGGTGGTGCGGCGAATGCGGTTTGAAGCGTCTTGATTTTGTGCGCCAATGGCGGGATTGTAGGACTTAGGAGTGACGATGAAGACAAGGCTATTTTGTTCTTTGGTGGCTTCTTTGCTTTTGAAGAAAAAGTTGAGAATCGGCACATCGCCAAGGATGGGAACTTTGGTTTTATCATTGCTCTTCGCTTCACCATAGAAGCCGCCGACAACGAGGGAGAAGCCATCGGGGACGCGAGCGATGGATTCGAGCATGGACTCCGTGACGCGTGGGTATTGGTTCCCTGTCCTCGCACTGACGATGTATTCGGCAATTTGTGCGGAACGCGGGCGCATTTTCATACGAATGGTCCCGTCGGGCAGCAGAGTGGGGGTGACTGAAATGGAGATACCGATTTCCCGATGTTTTTCTGGGTTGGCATCAATCGATGGATCGGCTTCATCAATCTTATAACGGACTTCCTCGGTGACGGTGGGGTTGGCGGCAGCACCCCCGCTTGCGGCAGTAATGCTGGTGGTGAAGATAGGGATACGATCAATAATTGAAATGGTGGATTGCTCATTATCTTCCGTTATCAGGGTGGGATTGGAAATCTGGCTCGTCAAACCGCCTTCTGCAAGGGCACGCAGCACACCGTTGAGCTGGACGGGGCTGAGCACTAAATTTGAACCGCTAGCGAAACTGTAGGAGGGAGTGTTTGGATCTGCTAGAACGCCAGTCAAGGCAGTGTCCAGACCGAAGACGGAGCCGAGATCGCGGGCAAGGCCAAGAGGAAGACCATCTTGGCCAAGGTTCGCCTTCCAGTTCACTCCAGTGCGGTTTGCGGCGGTGCTATTGACGCGGAGGATTTTGGTTTCCACGATGATCTGGCCTTTTGCTTTGTCGATGCCGTGGAGGAGCTTTCGGGCTTGCTCGATGCGGTGGGCGGAATCGATGATGATGATGGTATTGGTTTTAGGCTCGAAATTAACGATGCCGGTGCCAGGGCTGAGCATCGGTTTGATCAGCTCCTTGATTTGCTCCATATCGGTAGGGCGGAGGTAGCGGAGTTGATAGTGGAACTCCGCACTCGGGAGCTGGGCGAGTTGGGATTGAGAAAGCGCATAGATGGTGCTGCCCTTGGTGTGGAGAGAGAGGCCATACATGAAAGCGAGTTCCTCCATCTGTTGGAGCGGATTGCCATCATTGAGGTGGCCGGTGACGAGAAACTCGGGGCCGACGATTTTGGAGTTATGGAAGTATTGGCGGCCTGCCGATTTGGCCAGAAACTGGAAGATGTCATTGAGGCCGGCATCTTTGATGATGAAGCCTTTGTCTGACTGTTGCATTTCCTGTCTTTGTGCTTCGAGCGGGCCGAAGGGAGTCGCACCCTCCGCTGCAGGTGCAGCACCCGGTGCCGGGCTGGCGGCTCCTGCATCACCGGGCTGTGGTGGTGTTGGTAGTGGTTCGATTGCAGGTGCTTCAGGCGCGGCAGCGGCGGCACTCATGTCTGCATCCGATACGGTGGGTGCGGGAAGCGAAGGGGGTTGGTCCGCCGGAACCTCCAGCACCGGCTCAATAAGCGGTGCGGCAGGTGCCTGCGCGTGGAGCATGCCTGTAAGGAACAGGGAGCTGATTAGTGTAAGGATAGATGGGACTTTCATAATAGGGACCGGTTAGCGATTCTGAGAATTTTCCATGAGAGGATCTGCGGCCTCAAGGTCGATAGGAGCGTCTGGGAGGTCTCTCACCATGCCAGGGGCTTCAATGCCGTGACTGCCGGGACTCATGCCGGCAGGCAGGATATCAAGAGTGCGTGAGGCGGTTTCGCCACTATCGAGATTTTTGAATAGGATTTCGTGCGGGCTGATGCTGGAGACTCCAACTCGCAAGACTTTGCCACGGAAGCGCAACGGGAGTGTTTGACCTTCTGCAATCGAGCGGCTGCCGATCAAAAAGCGTTTTTCTCCGGGCATGATGGTGGTGATAGAGAGCAGACGGACTATTTCCGAAAGAGGCGTGGCCTGGACCGCGACGGGGCGTCTGACGGCCTTGTTGTTACTTGCGATGACGATAGGCCTGGCATCTGGATCTTGCGAGCGGCCAAAGGGATCTGTCGTGCGGGATTGGATGGCGAAGACGGATGTGAAGGACTTGAAATAACTCTCTAGATCCGTTTGCAGGATATTGCGTGAAGGAGTAGTATTTGGAAGAGCGGGTGCCTGGGAAACTGGGGCGGCTTGCTCAGCTTTGGCGGGTGGAGCTGCGGGTGCGGTTTGAAAATTGCTGGGAGACTGGGCAAATACCGTAAATGTGCTGAAAATTGTCCCCCAAGCCAAGATCACAAAAGCCGCCCGGCAAGAACTGGATTTCCTGGGATTGCGAGGGCCGGGGTAGCTTTGGAGTGAATGTGCCATGGGATCTGAGCGGTATAGGGAAGGAGCCATTTGGCTATTTTTCCCAAGCGGTGTAAGTGACTTGGAAATTGAGAAGTGAGGCTTGGTTGGCAGCGGTATCGATTTTGAGGTCCTGAAGCTGGAGCTGGGGCATGCGTGTTTCCAGTTCGTGAAGCGCGCGTTGCATGGTGCGGAAGGTGCCTCGCAGCGCGATTCTGAGCTGTGAGGATTTCTGAGCGGAGACGGCACCGAAACCGCCTTTTTCCAAAGGTTCGAAAGCGGTTTGCTGGATCTCTTTGGACGGGAGGTGTTCGGTGATCTGGCGGAGATTGCTGGTGACCGTGCTGGCCGTTTCCTGCTTTAACATCGCTTCCCATTGCTCTAACAGCGGGCGTTGTTTGTTGACTTGAGTTTCAAGTTCCAATCCGGAAAGTCTCCCGGTTTCATATTCCTTGTAGCTCGTAAGTTTGGTCTCAAAGCTTGTCGCCATTTTGGATTTGATTGAAATACCTCCGCCAATCATCGCGCCAGTGAGAATGACTGGCACAACAATTGCGAAAAGCACGATGGGGCGGCGATAGTAGAACATTGAATGTGTTGAGTTAAGGGATTTTAGCACTGTTGATCGCCAAGGGATCTGTGGCTTCGAAGCGTTGAGTGATCGTGAGATCAAAAGTGAAGGGATAGGTGGAATCATCCAACAGGTGGGAGTCCTCGACTGGCGCAGGCTTGTAGCCTGTATTCTCTTGGGTGCGCACGTTGATCACGAGGCTTCGGGTGGTTGCGCTTGGGTTGTAGGCGCTGTTTCCGGTGACGCGGGCCACCTCGTTGAAGTGGGCGGCAATGCCCTCCCGGGTGTTGAGTCGGTTGAGATAATCAAGAGCCTCGTCGCGAGCAAGGCCGGAAATTTTCCATTCTTTGATAAAACCAACCGTCGCTTTGCCAGCAGTGTTCTCGGGCTTTGCACCGTGGGTGTAGCTCTTTACGATCATACCGCCATCTTTCGGAAACATGATCGCCAAAGCTTCCAATGAGGCCCATGCTTTTGAGCGATCCTCCAGCAAATTACCCCAACTGTTCGCCTTGGCCTTTTCCTGTCCGAAGTTGGATATTCTTCCCTTGGCGGCTTGGGCTGTGCTTGTGTCAAAGCTCCATTCGGGGCGGGAAACCAATCGAAAGGTACTGTAAGCGACGTAGCAAAGACTCAGCAGGGCGCAAGCAGCCATCGCCATCCACGAGAGCCGGGCCAGCTGGAGCAACTTCATTTCCGAGCGGGTGGGGTAGATTTCCACAAGCTCTTTGGGTGTTTGTAAGAAGTTTTGAGTGGCCCAATGATCGTCCCTCAGAATTGAAAAAGTGTGGCTGGTGATGTGCGGTACATCCGTCGCCGCGGTGATTGCGGCAATCACTGGTTCCGGACACCAGGCAGGAACGCCCTCAGGCAGTGGGAATTGAAGGGTTTCCACACGGCTGTTGGCGAAGGTGATACGGAGGTCCGCATCTAGGACCGTATCTACATTGCTGCCGAGCGGGATGAGGAAGAGGTCTGGATCCACAAACTCCAAAGAGGCATTGGTAGTAGCCATGGTATTGCGGAAATTGGTCGGACGGCGCAGACCGCGGTGCTGGAGCGTACGGATAAGTTTGAGATCCGCATGTTCGTTGAAAAATGCGAGGGCGGTGAGCCACGGATATTGGAGAATGGCCACGAAGGGTCTGCCGGAGCCCGGGGCGATGGCATGGCTGAGACCCATGATGGCCACCAGCGGGGCACTCAACGCGCGGGTGATGATTGGGAAATTCGCTTGCTCGCTCAAGTGGCGCAGTGCTTCAAAAAATGGGGCGTAATGGCGGCTGAGGGCGATGGTGGTGGCAATCGAGGAGCTTCCGGCAGCAGGATAGGGAAGCACGCGCCAAGCAGATTGATCTGCTTGGATGGAGGCATCCTCGAGGATGGTAGAAGGTTCCAGATAGGCCTTTTCCCGAAGATCGTTGAGAGCGGCCGGGCTATCAAACTCCGGCTTGAGCTCAGCGGTGGCGAATTCATCCGCCACATGAAGAATCATACCAAGGGCCGTGGCACCTTGAGAGCGGGAATAGCGCAGGACTTCGTTCGCGAAAGGCGCGATTTTCGAGGGATCGTTGAGAGTCTCCTCGGTGAGAGTGGGACCAGCGGACCAAAGGTTCTTTTTCTGATCGAAATAGAAGGTCGTAATCTGGGGGCCATCCACCCGGATGTGGACTTGAAAAGGCAGCTCATGGGCCTCTTGATACCAAGCAGGATTGCTGGCGCGGCTGGTTTTGCGCAAGATATGGTAAGCCTGGGCAAACTGCTTGAGCGGATTGAGCGATGCCGGATGTGATAAAGTGGCCAAGGGACTGTGGGACGTAAGAGTGCATGGCGGACTTAGGGGGGTGATCCGGAATAGAACGGAAGACTTGAAAAAAGAGCGGCCCGCCCACCATGGGTAGGCGGGCCGTGGAATGGATGCTCCCGGGTGGAAACACGAGTGAGATTACCAATCTTGGGTGATTATGGTTCCCGGTTGGAAAGATGCCGATGGATACTCGGTGGCACCATAAGTCGCCGTGAGCCAAAGAACACCTCTAGCGGTGTATGTGGTTCCACCGGCATAGAATATGTTGGTGGCGGCAGCTGCTGATCCACCACCGATATTGGCTGGGAACCTCATGTAGTTCCAAAGCTCGGTAGGTGACGTGGACCCGCTGATACCCACGGTGAACGCGGTCAATGTTGGATCCATTGCCATATTCTGTGAACCGCGCATCGCCTGTTGGCAATTGCGGAGATTCAGCAGATTGGTGCTACGATCAGTACCTTTTCTCCAGGCGGCGGCTCCAACGAACAAGATGGAGACGAGGGCCATAAGAAGTACGATGACGACCGTCATTTCGAGGATGGTCATGCCGCGCTTGGCTTTCAGGGTGTGGCTGGCTGTTAGTTTCATGGGGTGTGTTTTCTAATTGGATAGGTATGTGTATTTTTTGTCAGGATGAGGAGGCCGCCATGCCCTAAAAGGGACTCAGAGGCATGAGCGGCTGGCTCGGAAACTTTTCAAAAGACGGCCTGCCTACCGAAACAGGCAGGCCGTAAGTAGTATTCAGGTATCCCGTTTGAGATTCCTAATCCGGATCACCAATCGCTGGTTTTCAGGCCGATTTCGATTGCATCATAGT
>JBBRIB010000214.1:0-5868 GCA_038221745.1 Verrucomicrobiales bacterium | reverse complement strand
CAATGCGGCCACGCCGCTGCGGACGGATTTGGATGGCAGCGTGGCTGCCAATTCGCCGGATTTCCGGAAAATCTCCACGCTCAACTCGGCGAGCTCACCGACTCCGCTTGCCGGAAGCAATGGCTCCATGGAGGTAATGCGCCGAAATAAGGACGGATTTTGAGACATGAGCGATGATCTTTACGGCGATCATTGTGGCACACAAGCCTTTAGAAATCAATGATATATTCTCATAAAACGCCAAAAAATTCAATAAAACCGTCGATATTCTCGTCGATCCGGGGAATGAGTGTATCTTGCATTACGAAGAACAGGTTTCGACAGGAAGGATGTGGGGACTTCCCTAAATCCCCTGCGGCTCCCCTTCCTGCGGGTCTCTCTATCTCATCACCACCAGCAAGCGGATTCATCCGCGGGTGTTTCCGTGATGCGAGGACTTCTCGCCAAACTGTCAAAACGCATTCGTAATATGAATGACAAGCTTGCCACCTCTAAAAAATCCACCCTGCATGATCTCTGGAGCACCTCGCAGGCGTGAGGCCCGTCGATATCAGTGACCCGCTCTCCGTATTCTTCGCCTTGTCGGTGGCTTGCGCTCACGCCGGCTTCCCACTTCTAGGTGATGACATCGCCCGTCAGAAAAGCCGGTCATTCTCCTATGCCAAAAATGAGTGACTCCTTGGTCTTCCGCCGGCTCACGCATGGGTGAGCTACGGGATCGGCTAGTTCGGCGAGTGATCCATGAATGGGGTCTTGATGAACTTCGCGGCGAAGGACTCAAGATACGTTGCCCATTTTTCCGGGGTGGTGATCTCGCCCTGGCCTTCCCAGCCAAAGCCGCTGAACCAACGGATGCGCCCGTTCGCATCGGTGCGGGCGAGGCACAGTGCCTGGGTCTGGCCTGCGGGATCGGTGTGGTTTTGCATTTTGACCACGCGTTTCGGGTCGATCACCACGCCCGTGCCGAGTCCGAGGCCATCGAGGGTTTCCCAGATCTGCATCGTGCCGGCTTCGGGTAAGAAAACCAGTGAGCTGCCTTTCACCTGAGGCATCAGCCCGATGGCCACGTCCAGCTCCGCAGGCGTGTCATCAAGCGTGAAGCGGGAGTCCGATTGGAATAGGCGCTGCCCCATGATCAAAGTGATGCGCTTGGTTTCGCGTAAAATTTTGCCGTTGAAATCGCTGGCGTAGTCCAACTCGAAAACGATGCGCTGTGGTGTGTTCTCGATCACCCGTTGGGCGACGAACGTATCCGAGTTATACAATTTTCCATCGGCCCAGACGGAAATTCCGCCGCAGCCACGGGAATCGCCGACTTTATATACATCATGGCCTTCGCCCTGATCGTCGTGATAGGGTTTGTTGATTTTCCCGTAGGGGGCTTTGGTGAGATCTTCTTTATACCATTTATCAACGATCGGGTAGGACACACGTTTGAACCAACAATCAATCCCGCTGTTCTCCGTGCCCGGGCGGAGTGCGGGGCCATAGGTGCGGAAGGCCACCAGATCATTTTCCCAGGCAAAATCATCCGAGCGCTCCGGCACAAAGCGTGCAAACGTGCGTGGGTTTGCGGGCATGAATCCAGCAGGCAATTTCACCCCTGCATAAGAGTTGAGATCCTTGCGACGTTTGGATGGGTCTAACAACCTTACAATCTCAGAGCCTGCCAGAAGAAACGCGCCCGTGCCATAGACTTCAGTGGACTCCGCAGTGGTCTCCATCCCATCGGGAGCCTCACCGATTTTCTGCACATAGCCCAGCATCCCGGTCGGCTGGATATTCTTCGAAATGGCGCGGTAGCCATTCATCACCGCGGGTCGGAATTGCTCGGCAGGCAGCAGGCCACGATTGATTCCCCAAGCCATGGCATAGAGAAAAAACGAAGTTCCGGAGGATTCGCCCTTGGCATCCTCCGGATCTAACAGGCTGGTGCGCCAGAGACCATCCGCATTCTGTAGCTTGAGGAGCGCGAACATCATGTCATGGTAAAGTCCAAGGTAGCGTTCGCGCGAGGGATGATCCGCCGGAATGTGATCCAGCACACTGATCAGGCCACCCGCCACCCAACCATTGCCACGGGCCCAGAACACTTTTTTACCGGTGTGCGAGCGCGCGGCGAAGTAGCGGTTGTCCCGATAGAAAAGCTTGTGCGTGGGATCGTAGAGGACATCGGTGGTGGTCCACCATTCTCGGTCCGCCCAGTTGAAAAACTTGGGATCGCCGGTGATTTTCGAGAGATGCGCCCAGACCGGTGGCGACATGAAAAGCGCATCACACCAGCACCAGGTGAAGGTGCCGCCTGAGATGGATCTGACCGGCTCGGATGCCAGCGCATTCACCAACGTGTCAAAGTGGGCGACGGCAGGCTTGAGCTTTGCCTCGTTTCTATCGAGCGTGTAGAGATCCAGCCATGCTTGGAGCACCGCATGATCATCCGCGTGCTTAATGCGGGGGCCTGGGCCATAATTCAGCTGCGCGCCGAAACCATCCACCGCAGCAAGATACTTCCCATCCCCAGAGACCTGATGGAGATTGAAAAGACCCATGAAATAGGGAGTTTGAGTCCAATCATGGATCTCATGCTCCGAGGGATTTTCAATCTGCCAATCCGCCACCCGTTTCATGTCCTGAATGATTTCTGCCGGCTTTAAATCAGCGGCGGTAAGAGGGCAAATCGGTAGGATAGCCGCCAACAAGACCTGCCTCAGGTACAAACGACGAAAACTGAGATCAAACAGACGGCTGGATTTTGTTACTTTCATAGTTGAGTAAATGGAAGATTACGTTTGCAAGGGCCTCACAACAGTGGAAAATGAGTCTGCTGTAAATGAAAGACATACGATGCCAAGGCCGAATGCCAAGCTTCATCTTTCAAGGCCATCCCATTCCATGCAAACACGACTCATGCCCTCACCCCGGGAGGCTTCCGTTCTCGATACGGAAGAACTCCGCTGTTCCTTTCTCCTGGATGATCTTTTCCATGCCGGAGAAATCAACCTCGTTTACACCGATCTGGATCGCGCCATCGTTGGCAGTATCATCCCCATCGACTCTCCACTCGCGCTCGGCAGTGATGATGCGCTGAAATCCGATTTCTTCTGCCAACGCCGCGAACTCGGCATCCTCAACTTCGGTGGTGCCGGCACCGTCATGGTCGATGGCACCTCCTATCAGATTGAAAGTCACGATTGTTTCTACATCGGAAGAGGCAGCCGTGAAATTTCTTTCCAAAGTGATTCGCCCGCTGCTCCCGCTGTTTTCTATCTGGTGAGTTATCCAGCCCATGCCACCCATCCGACCACCAAGGCCACCCGCGCCGAGGCGAACCGGGTGGAACTCGGCAGCAAGGACGAGTGCAACGAACGCACCATTTTTCAATACATCCATGAAAACGGCATCAAGAGCTGCCAACTGGTGATGGGCTTCACGGAGTTCAAGCCCGGCAGCATCTGGAACACGATGCCTTGCCACACTCATGATCGCCGCAGTGAAGTCTATTGTTACTTCGATGTCCCGGCCAGTCACCGCGTGCTTCACATGATGGGCGAGCCGCAGGAAACCCGCGCCCTGTGGGTGGCGGACCGCCAAGTCGTCCTCTCACCGCCATGGTCCATCCATTGCGGCTGCGGCACCGCGAGCTATCGTTTCTGTTGGGCGATGGGCGGAGAGAACCAGGCCTTCACGGATATGGACCGCGTCGAAATTTCCGAACTCCGCTAACCGAGCTATGAACCCATTTGATTTATCAGGAAAAACCGCACTCGTCACAGGCTGCAAGCGCGGCATTGGATTTGCGATGGCCCAAGGGCTTGCAGAAGCAGGCGCGGACATCATCGGTGTGAGCGCGAGCCTTGAAGCGAGCGGCAGTGCGATTGAAAAGGCCGTCACTGCCTTGGGCCGCAAGTTCACCGCTTATCAATGTGATTTTGCCAAGCGCGGTGAAGTGAAATCCTTCGCCACCCGGCTCCTCGCCGCCCATGGTGCGCCGGACATTCTCGTCAACAACGCAGGCATTATCAAGCGTCAGCCCGCCGCCGAGCATCCGGATGATTTCTGGTTTGAAGTCATTGAGGTGAATCTCAATTCCCAGTTTATCCTCAGCCGGGAAATCGGTGCCAAAATGATCGAGCGGGGTAGCGGGAAAATCATTTTCATCGCCTCCCTTCTCACCTTCCAAGGAGGGATCACCGTCCCGGGATACGCGGCCTCCAAGGGCGGCATCGGCCAACTCACCAAAGCCCTCTCAAACGAATGGGCCGCCAAAGGCATCAACGTCAATGCCATCGCTCCCGGCTATGTCTCCACCGATAACACCGAGGCCCTCCGCGGCGATCCGCTCAGGAGCCAGCAAATCCTCGCCCGCATCCCCGCCAGCCGCTGGGGTGAGCCCGAGGATTTCAAGGGCCCCGTCGTTTTCCTCGCCAGTGAGGCTTCGCGGTACGTCAATGGCGAAGTCCTCGTCGTCGATGGAGGATGGATGGGCCGTTGAGCAGGGTTGGATTTCTGTTAAAAGTCAGATCGGTTCAACGCACGACGCGTGCGCCGCCGCCGCCGATTTGTTTTTCCACTTCCTTGCGGGTTGCCATCGAGGTGTCGCCTGGAGTGGTGGACGCGAGCGCACCGTGGGCGGCTCCGTACTCCACGGCTTTCTGAGCATCGTTGAATTCCATGAAACCGAACTGCACGCCCGAGGCGAACGAGTCACCGCCGCCGACTCGGTCGAGGATTTCGAGATCGGGGTATTTGCGGCTTTCGTGGAATTTCCCCTCGTGCCAAAGGATCGCGGACCAGTCATTGATGGTTGCGGTCTTCACGCCGCGCAAGGTGGTGGCGGCGACTTTGAAATTTGGGAATTCCGTCACCGCGGTTTCGATCATCGCTTTGAAGGCATCCAGCTCGATGCTGGAAATGTTATGGTCCACGCCCTTCACCTCGAAGCCGAGCGAGGCGGTGAAGTCCTCTTCGTTGCCGATCATGACATCGACGTATCTGGCGATCTCGCGATTCACTTCCTGCGCCTTCGCAAGGCCGCCGATGGTTTTCCAAAGCGACGGACGGTAGTTGAGATCGTAGGAGACGACGGTGCCGTATTTGTTAGCGGCCTTGACCGCCTCGACGGTGAGTAGCGCGGTGGATTCGGATAGCGCGGCGTAAATGCCGCCGGTGTGGAACCAGCGCACGCCGAGCTTGCCGAAGATGTGGTCCCAATCGACGTCACCCGGCTTGAGCTGCGAGGCCGCGGTGTTGCCGCGGTCGGGATTTCCCACAGCGCCACGCACGCCGAAGCCGCGCTCGGTGAAGTTCAGGCCGTTTCTAACATTCCGGCCGATGCCGTCGTCCTCGCGCCATTGGATGAAATCCGTGGCCACGCCGCCCTGCATGATGAAATCCTCCACGAGGTGGCCGACTTCGTTATCGACAAACGCGGTGACCACGGCGGTCTTGTAGCCGAAGCATTTCCGCAAGCCGCGGGAGGTGTTATATTCTCCGCCACCTTCCCAGACGGCGAAGTTGCGGGCGGTGCGGATCCGGCCTTCTCCGGGATCGAGGCGGAGCATCACTTCGCCAAGCGAAATTTGATCGAAGGCGCATTCGGATTTTGGTTTGACCGTGAGTGACATGTTGTTGAGCGTTTGGAGTTGGATTTTTCAACCGCAGATGGAACTTAATGAACACGATTGAGATATGATAAATTCATATCTCTTCATTCACGTTCATCTGCGCTTATCTGCGGTTTGACTTTCTTCTATTGATCTATTCGGCTTGTTTGAAATCGGAAACATTCCACTTGGCCCGCCGGGTTTCGGCAGCCAATTCGTTGAAGGCGAGAATCTCGGCCTCGGAGAACAGCAGGCCGCCGTTCTT
>JBBRIB010000213.1:0-5871 GCA_038221745.1 Verrucomicrobiales bacterium | reverse complement strand
GGAGTCGGGCGTTTGTGGATGAGGTTTTCCAGAAATCGCGAGAACGCTTTGGGCCGAATCGAAAGGATGGTGCGAGGAAATGGCGAGGGAAGGGGAAAGCTGCGGCTGGAATGCTGTGGAGTATGCGGGATTTGAGGAAGGGGGTGTAGAGAAACCAGAGACCAGAGACCAGAAATCAGAAATCAGAGATCAAAGATCAGAGACAAAAGAAGAAGAATGGAGGCTGGTGGAGGTGACTCTGGGGAGTGGCAGCTTCTGTTTGGGCTGGAGGGAGTGGGAAGAAGAGCGCGGTAACAGGTGTCTGGCCTTATCGATTCATTGGCACAGCCGCGAGACGCGTCAGCCACATATCAAGAAGAGCTTATCAGTGTCTGGCCTTTTCGATTCATTGGCACAGCCGCGAGACGCGTCAGCCACATGCGAAGAGGAGCTGTATCAGTTGCGGGGCTTTTTCGGTTCATTGGCACAGCCGCGAGACGCGTCAGCCACATTTGAAGAAGGGCTTATCAGTTGCTGGGGTTTTGCGTTTCAGGGGCACAGCCGCGAGACGCGTCAGCCACATTTGAAGAAGAGCGCGGTATCAGTTGCTGGGGTTTTGCGTTTCAGGGGCACAGCCGCGAGAAGCGTCAGCCACATAGGAGATAAAGATTTTCGCAGAAGCCCGCAGAAGCCCGCAGAAGCCCGCAGAGGAAACGGAGGATCGAAGGGTTTTCGCGATATCGCCCGCAGTTTGCCTGAACGCGCGTAGTGAATGAAACTCAACCAACGCACCATTATTTTCCTGACAGATACGCCAACAAATCTTTGAGTTCGTCCGCGTTGAGGCGGTTGATCAGGCCAGGCGGCATCGGAGAGACGGAAGAAAGTTTGCTGCCTTGAATATCGTTGCTCTCGATCTCGGTGGTCTGGCTGAGGTCAAAGGGGCTGGTGGCAATAATCCATTTTTCATCTTTCTCCTCCAGGATCTTGCCAGTGATCTCGGTGCCGTCCTTGCGGGTGATGAGATCGAAGGCATATTGATCGGACACGACTTTACTTGGTTCGAGGATCGCCACGGCGATGTCCCCGATAGAGAAGCGGCCCCCGAGGGCGGTCAGATCCGGGCCGGTGGCTCCTCCTTCGCCGCCGAAGCGGTGGCAGGCAGCGCAGAGTGACGCCTGATACATCCTTTTGCCATTCTCGGGATTCCGTCCATCAAGGCCGGGCTTTGCGAGTTTCACCACTTCATCAACGGTCCATTCGCGACCGGGGCCTTTGATTTCAGGTAAATTGGCAAAGGCGCTTGCGGGGACGGGGGATTCAATTTTGGCCAACCAGTTACGTTCTTCCGGAGTAGCTGTGGCGAGAGTTTGTTTTTTTAAATCAAAGATAAATCCAGCATAACTGGCACCTCCTTTTTTTTCTGTAAGCTGATCAAACCACGCAAAGAATTTGCTGCGTTCCTGTTTTTTCCAAGGTCCATTGACCACGCGTAGGCAGTAGATATAGTGGATGACTTGGGCGGGAGGGAGATTGGCGATCATATCGGCGATGGGCTTGCCATAGTAGGAATTGCGTTTGGTGAGTTCCAACCAGTCAGGTGCAGGGGTAGGTCCGGCAGAGTCCATCAGCGCAAGGGTGCGGGAAACGATGGCAGGTGCTTGAAGGTAACAGAGAACCCGGCAAAGTTCCCGGTTCATCAAATCCGTATCCGCGGGAAATGAAGCGTCGATCTTGGCAAGAACTTGATTGCGGACGGCATCGGTAGGTTCGCCATGGCGCGCGAACATGAGGCCAAGCGCACGCAGCCAAGTGATTTTCTGCTGAGGCTGGAGCGCGGCCCAATCCAACTTATCAAGTGCTTCCGAAACTTTGGCATTTTGTTCATGGCTGCCGGTGCGGGCGAGGCCGAGGGAGGCTCCGAGGATTTGCCAAGGGGAGCTGCCGGGGTTTGCCATAATCTGCAAGAAAGCAGCCGGCCCGGCGGCTTCCAAAGAGACTCGGGAGTTAAAACGGGTAATGCGATCCTCGCTGCCCAAGGAGCTGACCGCATCGGCAGGATTCATCAGAGAGAGTTCCCTGCTGCGATATTCCACGGGCGAGGTATCTTCGCTGCCGATGTAGGTGACGCGCCACAAGGCAGAGTCGCCGCGACGACCGCCGGTGAGAAAGAGCATGCTGCCGTCTTTGCCAATCACGGCATCGGTGAGGGGCAGGCCGGAACCCGAAATGATTTCCTCCCGCTCTGCCCGGTAACCGGCACCTTCGGGTGTGAGGTGGATGGCGTAAATTGTGGCGAAGGTCCAATCCAGCGCGAATAGGGCACGCTGGTATTTGGCAGGAAACTTCGCACCTTTTCCCGAAACCATTCCGGTAGGTGAGCCGGGGCCGATATCGAGTTGGGAAGGCATGCTGTCTTCGTAGCAATCCGGCCACTTGCCGGTGCCATTGCGCCAGCCGAATTCCGAGCCGGGAGTGATGTGGCAAATGCGGGTGGGGCGGTACCATGGCATTCCAATGTCCCACTCCATATCCGCATCGAAGCCGAAGAGATCACCATGGTCATTGAAGGCCATATCGTAATGATTGCGGTATCCGATAGAAAACACTTCCCAGCCTGTGCCATCGGTCTGAAAACGTGCGACCCAGCCACCGGGTGCCATCTTGTCACGAGCATGGCCGCGGGCATCGGGGCGGCGTGGAAGAAGTTGGTCCTCCGCCCAGTTTTTGCTCGTGAGGGATTTTTCGAGATCTGGCATATCGGTATGATTGCCCGCAGCGAGGTAGATGGTTTCACCGTCCGGAGAGAGGACGAGAGCATGAGGGCCGTGCTCGCCGCGGCCTTTCAGGGCTTTAACGAGTTCGGGTTTATCCACCTCACCATCGCCGTTGGAATCGGTGACTCTCCAGACGCCGCTTTGGTCTTCGCCCTCGTTGACGCTTACCCAAAGGACTCCGTCATGCCAAAGCAGGCCTTGGGCGCCTTTGAGAGGGATTGCTAACTTTTCGACATCAGGACCAACGTTTGGATCCAAAGAAACGGTGACACGGTAAAGGCTGCCATATTGATCCGAGCAAATGAGGCGGCCTTGGCCATCCAAGGTGGTGGCGACCCATGAGCCTTGGTCTTTGGGAACCTGATAGAGCCGCTCAAGCTTGAACCCCGGGGCGACCTTATAGCTACTGCCCGTGTCGAGGAGTGGGTCTGTTAGTAGCGTTTCCTCGCGTGGCATGAGATTTCCCCAAGGGGCATCCCCCATTTTGGCAACGACAGCGGCACGAGGCCATAGGGTTCCATCGAATGGAATGGTCAGCCAACCATCCGGGGCCATGGAATTGCAGCTCCAGTGATTATCCGACACGAGATGGAGGACTTTCCCATCCTTGAGGGTAGCCTTGAAATGAAGTGCCATCGCCGCAGGGCCCCGCTCATTGCGGGCTTCGACGTTGATGATGTTGCTGCCATCGGAATTGAGCTTTGAAAGCACATCATAATTGCGCGCCTCGTTCCACTTGTTTGCCATTCCAACTTCCTGGCCATTTAAAGTGAGCCGCTGCCAATCATCACAAGCAATGGTGATGGAGGCACTCACCACATCCGGTGGAAGCTGAAACTCGCGGCGGAAAAACACTTTTTCGTTCTCCGCAGGGTTCGGACTGCTCCAAATCCATGAAGGCGCTGGTGATTCCTGCTGATTTCCACCTGCTCGGGCCGGAGTTCCCGTAAGAAAAGGTAAACTGAGAAAGGCGAAAATGCGCAACATGAGGAGATACTTTACGGACCCACTTCTGGTAGCTTATCACGATTCCGAAGGAATATTTTATTTTCAGCCCGCCGCGAGCAATTTGCGGAAGTAGCTGATGGTGGAATCCAGCCCTTGGTCAAGGCTGATGGTGGGTTCCCAGCCGAGTTCTTTCTGGGCAAGGGTGATGTCTGGACGGCGTTGTTTCGGATCGTCCCCGGGGAGCGGGAAATAGGTGATTCTTGAGGGGCCATCCACTTTTTTAAGGACCAATTCTGCAAGTTGAATCATCGTAAACTCGCCAGGATTCCCGATATTGACCGGTCCGGTGATAGACGGGTGATCCATGAGGCGGATGAAGCCGTCGATGAGATCGTCCACGTAGCAGAATGAACGGGTCTGGGTGCCATCGCCGTAAATCGTGAGGTCTTTACCCTGCAAGGCTTGCACGATGAAATTGGAGACCACTCTGCCATCATCCGGAAGCATTCGCGGGCCGTAGGTATTGAAAATCCGGACGACCCGGATGTCCACGTTGTTCTGGCGGTGGTAATCGAAAAACAAGGTTTCCGCGCAGCGTTTTCCCTCATCGTAACAGGAGCGGATGCCGATGGGATTGACGCTGCCCCAGTAGGATTCCGGCTGGGGATGGACGTTGGGATCGCCATAAACCTCGGAGGTGGAGGCTTGAAATACCCGGGCACCCACACGTTTCGCGAGGCCGAGGCAGTGAATCGCCCCCAAGACGGAAGTCTTGGTGGTCTTGATCGGATTGTGCTGGTAATGTGGCGGCGAGGCGGGGCAGGCGAGATTGTAGATCTGATCCACCTCGAATTTAAAGGGCTCGGTTACATCGTGGCGGACGAGTTCAAAGTAGGGATTTTCCAAAAGATGGGCGATATTGCGTTTCCGGCCGGTGAAGAAATTATCGAGGCAGATCACCTCGTTGCCCTCCCGCAGGAGCCTCTCGGACAAATGAGACCCCAAAAACCCTGCCCCGCCCGTGATCAAAATTCGCATACCCCGAGTGAAGCAGCTGTTTCTGCGGAGTTCAAGGCTCGATGTGTTCAAAAAAGTTTGAACAATCGCTTTTTCCTCCATAACCTCGCGTCATGGCCGATTTGATCAGCGCCGCGCCTTACGAAATGGACCCCTTGGAACGCCAGGTGGTGGACATTTTCGTGGATGGAGTGCGGGTGCTGGGGCTGCCGAAATCCATCGGTGAAATTTACGGGTTGCTCTTCATTTCCAAAGATCCGCTCGCTCTGGATGACTTGGTCAAGCGACTTCAAATCAGCAAAGGCTCGGCCAGCCAAGGCTTGCGGATGCTCAAAAGCCTGGGCGCGGTGCGCGAAATCGGCGGCGAACGGAGAACCCACTATGAGCCGGCCATCGAACTCAAAAGGCTCGTCGGCGGCTTCATCCGCGAGCAAGTCCGTCCGCATCTGGAAAGCGGTAAAGCGAAAATCAACCGTCTCGCGGAAACCACTCAAGAGATCGAGGATCTGGACCACCGGCGCTTCCTCAGCGAGCGGATCGGGCGCCTCGAAACCTGGATGAGCAGCAGCGGGAAAGTTCTGCCCCTTTTACAAAAGATTTTTGGCCAATGATTGTTGAAGACCTAAGTAAACCTGAATGGTTTTGTGTGCGCACCCAGACCAAACGCGAACACATCGCCGCAGAACACCTCCGGGTCATGGAGGGCATCGAAGTATTCTGCCCACGCATCCGCTATCGCAAAGCCACCCGCCGCGGCAAAATCTGGTGGCTGGAGCCGCTTTTCCCCGGCTACGTCCTGGTGAATTTCAACCTCATGGAAATGGAGAGAGCGGTCATTTTTTGCCAAGGTGTGCGCGGATTGGTCCGCTTCGGCAACGGCACCCCCGCAGTACCCGCCGCTTTTGTGGAGGCTCTGAAACAAGAAGTCCAATCCCGCCAAGGCAATGACGATCACGTCTTCACCGTCAGTCCCACCATCGAACTGGGCGACGAGGTGGAAATCGCCATCGGGCCACTCAGAGGCATGAAAGGGACCGTCGTCTCCATCCCCTCTGCAGCGGAACGGGTGAAAATCCTCATCGACTTCCTCGGTCAACCCCAAGCCATCGATATGGATCTTTTCTCGATCCTTCTTCCCCGTCGTCCCGTC
>JBBRIB010000212.1:0-5874 GCA_038221745.1 Verrucomicrobiales bacterium | reverse complement strand
GTTGAGGTCTTTCAAGAGACCGGCGGTGATGTCCGTGGCGTCCTTGGTGTAGAGGAGGAAAGGAACCTGGGAGGTGCTGAGGCCGGATTTATCGAAGACGTAATCGTAGTTATCAAGCTTGGCCTTCTCTTCCACCAATTTACGGATTTCTTCGAGAATCCCCTTCATCCGTTGGACCATTTTCTCATTGAGGGCCTGGTTACGGCGTTGCAGGAATTCACGGCGCTCACGATCAAGGGCGATCGCTTCTTGTTGCTGCGTTTGCCACTCTTTAAAGAGCGTTTGTTTCTTGGAATCGTTGAGGGAAGGATCTTCGAGTTGCTTGCGGAGATTGGCAAGGATGCCTTCCAGCTCACGGATCCGGGCGAGGCGCTCGTTGTTGTCCTTCTGGATGCGGGCGCGCTCGACGTTGATTTGCTTCTGAGCCTCGTTGGTGCGGTAATACTGCTTGAAGAGCTCCTGCATATCCACAGTGGCGATGTTCAGTTTACCTTCTTGAGCATAGGCCACGGTGGCGAGAGATGCCGCGAGGGCGATGGAGAAAATTCGGCGAATGAGAGTCATTGGGTAGTGAGGTGTGGTTCCAAAAATCGGCTAACGAGAGCGAAAGTGAACACAAATTTCAAGGTCGTCAACGAACTTCCCGCAGATTGCTCCAATGACGAATCCCACAGGATGGATCGGAAGCGGGGGTGCGGGCAGTAGTTAGTTGCTATGCGATATTCCTGCCCAAGCGGGAAGGCTGCTTCAGGAGCTGGCGCGAATAGCTTGTTTCTTGCGCAATTCTAAGATTTCTGAAAAAACAGTTGCCAACTTTATTATCATATGGCAATTCTTCCCCCCACCGACAATAATTCATTAGAAACCACGTGAACCCCAATCCCCAAAACCTGTCATGAATATTCAAAAAATCCTGCTTGGCATGCTCTGCCTGAATCAACTCAGCCTGAATGCATCTGCTGACTTTACCCTGACCTTCGAGAACGATGCCTCTGGCTTTTCAGCTTCGGGATTTAGTAACGCGGCAAACACAACGGTTGCTTGGTCCGCCGATAACGGTGGCAGCTTGAAACTTACCAACAATCGAGGTGCCACCGCTGATCCTGAGTTTTCCTGGATTACGAAACTTTTCCTCAATGCCTCACAATCGAGTCCTGCTCGTGAAGTCTATAACGAGCTTGTTCTGGCAATCGCCAACGGTGGCACGATCAGCTACGACGTGATCACGACGAGTAGCAGCGTCACGGTGGGGGGCGGATCATTGCCGTCATTCGCAGAAGTCAATTTATTCGCCGAAAATCAAAACGGCTCGTTTGACAATGTTTTCAAAAACCCGGAGATCACCACATTTCCAATCGGTGCGACAACCGTGCAGAATGTAGTCATTCAGGTGCAAAAAGATGGGACCAAGTCGGACGCGGACAACCTGGCTTATTTCCTCGGGTCCACAGGAAATCTTCAGTTGGGATTCGGCACGAGCTACAACAATGCAGACGGATTCGCCGTTTACATCGACAATTTCAAGATCACTCCGAACCTTACCAAAAAGAATTTGTTCGATTTTGAAACTGGCCTTCAGGGCTGGAGCCTCGTTTCAGGCGCCACCAATGCAACCGTGACCGCAGGGACAAATATTCCTGCGTCTCCGAACAAAGTGATGAGTCTGAATCGGACGACCGATGCGGCCTTCAAATGGGTTGCTACGGTAAGCCAAAACACGGCAGGCCAAGCGCTTTTTGACGCGCTTTCCGCTGAAGCGGCAGCCCCGGTGGCGAATGCCTTTCTCACCTTTGATGTCATCTACCGCAGTGCCACGATCACTGGTGGCACATTCGCCAATGTCTCCGTCGCCATCAACGATTCCGGCGGCTATCAAGCAGTCCATGGTCTCGGCGGTTACGGCAGTGGAGACTACACGAAAAATGTGGTGAAAAGAGTTCGAGTGCCTTTGGCTTCCTTGAATATCGACCCCGGCAGTGGCTTCTATTCAATGGAGATCGCGTTGAACGGCAACTGGACCGGAGGAGCCACCATCAACATTGACAACATCGCCATCGAGTCACCGCCGCCCGCGATCCCTGTCATCACCACGGTTTTGTTTGATTATGAAACAGGATTACAAGGCTGGGGACTCTTCCCGGCAGCCACTGACACGGTGGTATCTCTGGGAACAGACATCCCTGCCGCTCCCAACGACGTAATGACTGTTACACGGGCGACCAGCGGCTACAAGAACGTGGCACGGGTGGAACAGGACACCGCAGGCCAAGCGATGTTCGATGCGTTCACCGCAGAAGCAGCAAGTCCAAAGGCAGGTGCGGTTCTTAAGTTTGATGTGATCTATCGCGCCTCTGACATCGCCGGTGGAACCTTCGCCAATATCTCGCTGGCGGTCAATGACAGCGGTGGCCAGACGCAAATCAACAGCCTTGCCGTCTATGGAAGTGCTGACTTCACGACTGACAAAACAAGGGCGGTTTCCATACCACTCGCGGATCTCGGGATTCAAGCGGGCTCGTTTTTCCAAATGATCTTCGCTATCAATGGCGACTGGACGGGGACCGCTGGGATCCACTTTGATAATATCCGCATCGAAGCTCCTGGGGACGTGCCCGCTCCATCCGTCCCTCTGGTTGTGACCGGGGTCAGTAAAAGCGGCAACAACTTGACCGTTACCTTCACCGGCAAGCCTGCGAACGCGGCAAACTGGCTGGTCAAGGGGACTTCAACTCTCATCAGCTTTCCAGATGACATGACCTCACTCAGCGTAATCACCGAGCCTTCGGCGGGTTCCTATCAGGCAGTGGTTGATGTCACCGGCAAAGGCCCGAAATATTTTGTGAGAATCGAGTGAAGTCCAAAGCTTTCTTTCAAAAATCCGGAGGACTTACGCTCCTCCGGATTCGAGGAGAGAAACCATTTGCCATGGGTGGCTGCGGCGGCCGGTTGATCACGGATTCGATTTGAATCAATAGCTCCAAGCAAAATCTTTTAGTGGCCATTCATAGTTTATTGATTCTGAATCACGGGATGAAGCCCGAATTTAAGCGCCGCGCTGTTTCACAACACGCAATTGCCCGCAAAGCCGGAGTGGCCCGCACCACCGTCTCCCTGGCCCTCAGAGGGGGTGCCGGCCTCACCCCGGAGACCATCACCCGCATCATGGAGGCTGCCGCGCAACTCGGATACCGCCCGAATAACCTCGTGCAGGCGCTACGCTCCGGCAAGACCCGCATCGTCGGCGTAATGGTTCCTCCTTACGATTCCTACTGGTCCGATGTATTGCACGGAATTCACGATACCCTGATTGATCACGACTATGTTCCACTGGCACTTTGGTCCAAGCACCGTATTCCTGAAAATGACCCGGACTTCGAACTCAAACAGATCCAACGCCTCATCGATTGGAGGGTGGACGGGGCGATTCTCTGGCCGTGGTTCGCCAATTTATATACCACCCATATTGCGGAGTTGAAAATCCGTGAAACTCCAATGGTGACGATCGACACCACACTTTCAGAATCGTTTTTCGCCGATGCGGTACTTTCGGACGAAGCTCTCGGCGCGGAATTGGTATCAGCCCATTTGCAAGAGCTCGGGCACCGGGAGATTCTCCACTTCGCCGGGCCTTCCTCACAGTCCTGGGCGCTTGAACGCCGCAGATGTTTTGAAAAAGCCCTGCGTGGCAGACCGGAAATCAAGCTCCACGTCATGGAGCTGCCAAGTGGCAACGCCCAGAAGGATTTCATCAGGGATGCGATGGCGCATCTCAGCAAGGTGACTGCGGTTTTCTGCGCGACGGATGCCATCGCGGAGGAAGTTTATCAGGTCGCTGCGGCCATCGGCTTGAGTATCCCCGGCGACTTGTCCGTGATCGGATTTGGGAATGTGGATTTCGGCAGCCGCCTGCTTCCCCAGCTCACCACCGTCCGGCATCGACCTTACCGCATAGGACAGGCCGCCGCCAGGTTTGTGATCGAACGAATCGAGCTAACCGACCGCCCCAAGCGCCGGATCGAGAGATTACCCGTCGAATTCGTCGCCAGACAGTCCACCGGACCTGCTAAAAACACTCAATGAAAAAGCCGACTCCGCCCGCCAAAGACAAAGGAAAATCCGACGATGCGACGCTCGTGGAAAAAAGCCTATGGGGCATGGGCGGATTTGGGGAAAACATGGCAAACAATGCCCTGCCCTCGCTCTCCAATGCGATTTACCAAGTGGGCTACGGCGTCAATCCTGTCGTCCTTGGCTGGGTGCTCGCCTCGTCACGTATTTTTGACGCGCTGACGGACCCGTTGATTGGAAACTGGTCCGATAATACCCGGTCCAAATGGGGGCGGCGGCGACCGTTTGTGGTAGGTGG
Source organism: Verrucomicrobiales bacterium (assembly GCA_038221745.1). Taxonomy (GTDB): domain Bacteria; phylum Verrucomicrobiota; class Verrucomicrobiia; order Verrucomicrobiales; family Akkermansiaceae; genus Luteolibacter. Next base: position 1,508 of record JBBRIB010000212.1, on the reverse strand, counting down.
AGGGATCGCTCTCGCCATCACTTTCGCTTTCCTATGGCTCCCGCCCGCTGGCCTTTCGAAATCGGGGATCGCAATCTACCTGACCATAGCGTCGTTCTTGTTCTACCTGGCTTTCACCGTCTTTGTGATTCCATACTCAGCCCTCGGACTGGAGATGGTGAAGGACTACCAAGGACGGACGCGATTGTTCATCTTTCGTCTTGTGCCCGCCTTCATGGCATCGCTGCTCGTTCCGGTCATTTACAAGTTCGCCAGAAGCGATATGTTCGGAGGAAATGAGCTGGTGGGAATGCGCTATATTGGCGTGGCCATCGCCGTGATCATTCTTCTCACCGCGCTCCCCGCAGGCATTTTCTGTAGAGAGCGGCAGGTCGAGGAATCCGCTCCCGCTGAAAAGCTCAAGCTCTCCGTCGCCATCCGTGAGACGCTCAGAAACAAGCCCTTTGTCATTCTTCTGGGTGCGGTATTTCTCACCTTCTTCGGCCTCTTCTGTGCCATCATCGTTTACAGCAATCTGAATATCTACTACATCTGCAATGGAAACAAGGATGTCTCAGGTGATGTGGGGGCGACCGTGGGCGTGATCAAAGGCCTCGGAGAACTCGCCATGCTGCCGGTTTTCGCCTTCCTAGCCACGAGGCTCCAGAAGCACAAGCTCGCCGCAGTCGGACTCGGCATCGGTGCCTTCGGTTATTTGCTAAGCTGGTTTTTTTACACTCCTGCATCGCCCTACCTGCAATTGGTGGCCTACCTGCCCGCAAATCTCGGTTTGTGTGCCTGCTGGCTCCTGAATGGCTCGATGATGGCCGATATCTGCGATAGCGATGAACTTGAAACAGGGCGCCGGCGAGAGGGCATGTTCAGCGCGGTTTTCGCCATTTGCTACAAAGCCGGAATCGCTGGCGGTGCATTGTTTGGAAATTACCTCCTCCAATGGTCTGGTGTCCGGGGGGAAACGGATGCCGGGGCTTCGATTGTCACGATGGCACCGGACGTGATCGATAACATCCGCGTCGCCTACTTTCTTCCCACCACCCTCTGCTATCTGGGAGCCGCTGCTTTGATGCTCATCTATCCTTTGACACAGGCTAAAGTCAAAGCCTTGCGAGAGGCGTTGGACAACCGGAGTTGATCCCCCAATAAAGAATTTACGAGCAATCTCATTTTCTCCTTGTCATATGATAATTAACATTGAATCCTCCACGCCTAGTCACTTCGAGCCATCATGAAAGGAAAATTGATCAAACCCCTCATTGCCGTTCTCGGCACCGTTCTCTTGTCCCCCGCAGCCCAAGCAGCGGTGACATTGACATTCGACTCGACCCTTCAAGGCTTCGTCGGGGCTGGATTCGGAAATTCTGCGAACACTAGCGTCGCCTGGTCATCGGTGAACGGGGGAAGCATGGAAATCGCAAGCACCAAGGGTGCGGTCGGCGGCGAATTCGGCTGGATTGCCAAACTCTTCTTGAACAGTGGCCAGGCGGCACCCGTCAACGCCTTTTACAACG
>JBBRIB010000211.1:0-5895 GCA_038221745.1 Verrucomicrobiales bacterium | reverse complement strand
CGGGAGCTTGCCCACCGCTTGCCCGTTGCGCTGGTTCTCTGCCAGGCGTTGGCTTGCCTATGGATCACTTTTAAAATGGTGGAGCCTCCCCGCCCACAAGCGCTTGCCACGGAAGGCGCGTTTCGAAATGCCCTCCAGCTGACCCTGAAAACAGCCCGTTGGGTTTTCACCCACCCTCACACGCGGGTGATCATCCTCGTCGGCCTGGTCATGGATTCCTTCGTTCGCAATCTGGCTACGATCAACAGCAGCTACTACCGCCTCATCGCCCTGCCCGAGTGGACATTTGGCTTCATCGGCGCGGGTATTGGCTTATTAGGCTGGTTCGTCCCCGCGATTGCGAAATCTTTGAACAGCCGCTTTGGCACGCTTTCCAACATGGGAATCGCCGCGGTCCTAACAGCGCTCGGGCTGATCGCTGCTGCCCAAGCCTGGCCCATCTTCGGCGTGCTTCCTGCCATGCTCTTGATGTCCACGCTCGGGTTTCTCAGCTTCACGATCAGCCGCGCATTGCATCGCGAGGCGGATTCCTCGCAGCGTGCCACCGTGCTTTCCGTAAAGGGTTTGGCCTTCAATCTGGGCTATGGTCTCTTCAGCCTCGGTTTTTCCCGCCTTCTGACCTCGTTCCCGGACGTGCCGTCAGGCGCTGCCCTGCGGCACGCTTTGGCTTGGCAGGCACCCGCATTCGTCACCCTCGCGATTTTGATTTTCCTCTGGGGCCACTGGCAGTGGAAACGGCCTGCCCCCCAGCAGTGAGCGTGAGGACACAGCGCTATTCATCCCGCTCCGCAATCGCCTTTCTTAAAAACTCACAGATCACCGAAATCCTTTCCCCCACCCGGTCAAGTTCCAGCAGACGCTGGCGTAAATCCGGATCATGGATGAACTGCTGGCAGACGATGTCCGTCATCAAGCCCGGTTCATCCGCTCGATCCAGCAGCGCAAAAACACCCTTTTGCACTTCTTCAGGCAGGGGCCGGACCGCATCTTCTACCGCCCCCCGCAAGGTCTTCATCGCGGATTGCGCTTGGTTCTCCGGTTCAAATATTGATGGCACCGCCTCGATGCTCGCAACCGGATAGTCCCGTTCGGGATGCCACTCGGTGAAACGCACCCGCATCACTCCGTGGAGAAGGAGCTGGGATGTCCCATCCTTCTGCTCGCGGGAGGCACGCACCAGGCCGATGGTCCCGACGGGCGCCACCGCCTCGGAAAGATCAAAGCCTTCCTCGCCGATCAGCCGTCCGACCGCAAAAAAACAATCTCCTTCCAGAGCCTCATCCAACATTTTCCGATAGCGCGGCTCAAAAATAAACAGCGGCAACCCGCCATGAGGAAAGAGAGTGCAATCAGGAAGCAGCATCACACCGCAACGATCAGGAAGGTTAATGCTTGCCATATGCTTCAGAGAACTACACCAAGGGCCGCTCCATGCAAGGCGGATTGACGACCTTCTAAAAAGGAATTTCGCTAGAAAATTTCGCAGAGTTCATTTTTTCAAACAAAAATCACAGTTGCCACCGCTCTTCGCGGGAAATCACCGCTCTACCAATCAACCCAGCTCCCCATGATCGAAGTCGAAAGCCTCACCAAACAATTCGGAACCAAAATCGCCGTGAACAACTTGTCCTTCACGGTCCAAAAAGGAGAAGTCCTCGGATTTCTAGGCCCTAACGGAGCCGGAAAATCCACCACCATGCGCATGATCACCGGGTTTTTTCCTCCCAGCTCGGGAGATGCGAAAGTCTGCGGGATCTCCATCGTGGACAATCCCGCCGCCGCTAAAACCAAGATCGGCTACCTCCCGGAATCGGCACCGCTCTACAACGATATGACGGTCACGGGTTTCCTGAAATTCTGCGCCAGCATCCGCGGCCTCTCCGGCACCGCGAAAAATGATGCGGTCGAGCGCGCCATCGAGACCTGTTTCCTAAATAGCGTGGCCCTGCAATCCATCGATACCCTCTCGAAAGGCTATCGTCACCGCACCTGCCTCGCCCAAGCGCTTCTCCACGATCCCGAAGTGCTCATCCTCGATGAACCGACCGATGGCCTCGATCCCAACCAAAAATACGAAGTCCGCCAGTTGATCAAGCGACTCGGAAAAACCAAGGCCATCCTCTTCTCAACCCATATCCTTGAAGAAGTGGAAGCTTCCTGCACCCGCGCCGTGATCGTGGACCGGGGCGTGATCGTCGCCGATGGTACCCCCGCCGAATTACTTGAGCAATCCGGCACCGGATCTCTAACCGATCTGTTCCGCGCCGTCACCTCGAGCGATACCGAAGCCGCCGCCTGACCCATCATCTTTTCAATCCAGCCCACTTTTTTCCCCATGTCATCCTGCACGATCTACAAGCGCGAACTCAGCAGCTACTTTTCGCAACCCACCGCCTACGCCATCATCGTTATTTTCCTGCTCCTCTCCACGGGACTGTCCTTCAGTTTTGGAAAATTCATGACCATCGGAGATGCCTCACTTGAGTGGAGTTTCTTCTTCTGGCATCCGTGGATCTACATGCTTCTGGCACCCGCCGTGGGCATGCGCCTTTGGGCCGATGAACAACGCACCGGCACCATCGAGCTGCTGGGCACCTTCCCCGTTTCCACTTGGAGCGCCATCGTCGGGAAGTTTTTCGCCGCCGCCACCGTCTGGCTGTTGGCACTCGTTCTCACCTTCCCCATCATGCTCACGGTGAACTACCTCGGCCAGCCGGACAATGGTGCGATCTTCGCGGGCTATGTGGGTAGTTTCCTTGTTTGCTGCACCTTTTTGGCAATCACCATGCTCGTCTCCGCCTGCACACGGGACCAGGTCGTCTGCCTCATCGTCTCCGTCGCCATCTGCGTGACGATGGTGCTTTGCGGTTACGATGATTTCACCCGCGAGTTTGGCAAAGCCGCCTCACCTGCCATCGTCGAAGCCGTTGTCTCGATGGGTGTCTGGAATCACTTCAGCTCGCTCAACCGCGGGCTGTTCAGACTTCAGGATCTCATATGGTTCGTCACTTTCATCTTCGTTTGCCTGTTAGGCACCAGCGCCATCCTTTCCGCCAAGCGCTCGTAATTGTAGATCCATCTTACCCACCCATTTTTCAACTCACCACTCGCAGACCATGTCAGCCAAATCTTCCCACCCCGTCAGCCGCGCGGCCCTCGGTGTCGCCGCGCTCGTCACCATCGCCATTCTCGCCAATTGGCTCGTCTCGCTCACGCCGCTTGGCAATCGCGGCATCGATTTCACCGAGAACAAAGTGCACACTCTATCAGAAGGCACCCGGGCTATTCTATCGGAGCTCGATACCCCCGTCACCCTCCGCTACTACGCTTCCCGTAATACCGATTTCATGCCCGAGGCACTCAAGCTGCACATGCGCCGCGTGGATGACCTTCTCAAAGAGTATGCAAATCTCTCCAAGGGAAAACTCCGGTTGGAGAACCTAGACCCCGAGCCTGATACCGATGCCGAAGACTCCGCCAATCTCGATGGCATCAGCGGCCAGCGCTTCGATGATCAAAACCTCTACTTCGGCGTCGCCATTTCCTGCCTTGATAAAAGCAGCGTCATTCCCTTCATCGATCCACGCGAGGAAACCATGTTGGAGTATCAACTCTCCAAGGCCATCGCCGAGGTCAGCGCCGCCACCAAGCCGAAGATCGGCGTCATGTCCGCGCTCGATCTCAAGGGTGCGCCTGCCATGATGCCGGGCCAGCCACCCACTCCGGGCTGGGTCATCTATCAGCAGCTCATGCAGTCCTTCGATATTGTCGATCTTGATATGGCCGCCACTTCCACCATCGATCCCAAGGCCATCAAGGTTCTCCTGCTCTTCCACCCGGCGGGCATCACCCCCGAAGCGGAATTCGCCATCGATCAATACGTCCTCAATGGCGGCACCGTGGTCGCCTGTCTGGATGCCTATTCCGTAGCTGCCCAGATGACCAGCCGCCAGAATCCGATGACGGGTGAAGGCGGAAATCCCACCACCTCCACTTTACCTAAATTGCTCCCCGGCTGGGGTGTGAGCTTCGAATCCGGCATGGTCCTCGCCGATCCAGCCATCGCTACCAAGCTCGGCAACAACCGCCTCGGCCTCGCCGTCCCCACCTTCACCAAGGACAACATGACTCAAAAAGACAACGTCATCACCAAAGACCTTGGCTCCGTCACTTTTTTCCTACCCGGTGCTTTCACAGCCACCGGCGGCGGCGGTGTCTCGGTCAACAGCCTCATCCGCTCCACCGGCCAAGCCGGGTTTGTCGATTCCGTCAAAGCCTCGCAAATTGATCCATCGCTGGAGACCACCTTCCGCCCGAGCGGAAAAACCTACGATCTCGTGACTTATCTTTCCGGCACCTTCAAGACCGCCTTCCCGGACGGCAAGCCCGGTGAAGCGCCCGCCGCTTCTGAGAAGCCCGATGAGAAAAAAGACGAGACCAAGAAGCCCGAGTATCTCAAAGAAGGCATCGCTCCCGGCAACGTTTTCCTGATCGCGGATGTGGATGCTTTCCATGATCGCTTCGCCTTCAACGTGCAAAACTTCGGTGGCACCCAGTTCGCCACTCCGAGCAATGGCAATGCCTCGCTGCTCTTCAACATACTCGATCAGGCCGTAGGTTCCAAGCACCTCATCGGTTCCCGCTCGCGCACCGCCGTCCGCCGCCCGTTCACCGTGGTCCAGGAAATGGAAGCCGACTTCAACAAAACCGTCGGCGTGAAAATCGAAGAGTTCCAGGAAAAGCAAAAAGCCGCGCAGAAAAAACTCAGCGAGCTCCAAGCCCAGAAATCCGCAGGTTCCGAGCTCAATCTCTCCCCTGCCCAAGAAGAGGAAATCAAAAAACTCCGCAAGGAGCAGGTGGAATACTCCAAGTTGATCCGCGATCAGGAAAAAGATCTTCGCCGCCAGAAAGATAAACTCGCAGGCAACATCACCCTCTTCAACGTGGCCGCCATGCCAACCGCAGTGATTCTCGTCGGCCTCGGACTCTACATGAAACGCCGCTCCGCCACCCGCGCCCGTTGACCCACCACTCTAACAATTTCTCGAAATTCTAATTTAAATTCCATCTGTTATGAACAAACGACTGGTTATCATTCTCTGGGCCATCGCTGCCTGTCTCGGCGTGGCTGTTGCCGCGGTAAAGCTCAGCCAAAACAAGTCCACCCTCAGCGCCACCAAACGCACCGCCGGGCAAACCTTGTTTGAATCCTTCCCTGCCGCACAAATCACCAGCATCAGCGTGCAAGGCACCGATGGCACGGTGAACCTCACCAAAAAGGACAGCAACTGGGTTCTCACCGAACGGGACAACTATCCGGCCAAAAACACCTACGCCAATGATCTCATCCGAACCCTTACCGATTTGAAGATCACCCAAGCCAAAGAGGCCGGCCCCTCATTCGCACCGCGCTTCGGCATGGATGAGACATCCTCCGTTGCCACTGACCATGGTCTTACTGTAACGTTCAAAGACGGCTCAGACAAAGAACTCGCCAAAGTTTCCATGGGCAAAACCATCGAGAACGCCGCCAGCGCGGACTCCCCGATGGGCGCAGCCAATGCCGTGGGCCGCTACATCCGCAATCACGAGGACAGCTCGGGTTTCTATGCCGTTTCCGAAATGTTTCCCTCGCTCAACACCGAGCCAGCCCGCTGGCTGGTGGAAGATTTCCTAAACCCTGAGAAAATCAAATCCATCACAGTCAGCCTGCCGGACAAGGCCGATGTCGCATGGAAACTCACTCGTGAGACTGAAGAGGCGGAGTTCAAACTAGAAGGTGCCACTGCCACCGAAGTGGTGAACAAAGAAGCCACCACCCCGCTTAAGAGCCTGTTCTCCTTCGCCCGCTTCGAGGACGTGGTGCCCAAGGAAAAAGTCGCCGAACGCAGCGCC
>JBBRIB010000210.1:0-5932 GCA_038221745.1 Verrucomicrobiales bacterium | reverse complement strand
ATTCTAGCCCTGCTGCTTGGGCTCGCCATTTTCCTAACGGCATCCCGCAGTGCCTGGGTGATGGTGGTACTCACGTTGCCGCCGCTGCTCGTGTTCCGCGGCTGGCGCTATCCCCTTCAGGTCGGGGCTCTTCTCGCGCTGGCAGGTATCCTTGGTTTCGCGGCAGCAAACTATACTGTCGAACGGTTGGCGAAACCGGGCACCAACGGCCAAACCGCTCTAACCGGTATTCCCGCAGAAGATATCCATCTGGGCGGCCTGATCGCACGTGGCAGCATGGGGCGCTTGCCCGCCTACCGGATTCTCTGGAAAGATCTCGAAGGTGAGCGTCTCTTCGGGCAGGGACTTGCGGTGACGCGGGAACCGGTCGCCCACCTGCTTCACGAGCACTCCACCTACCTCGCCACCCTGCGCGGCGGCGGGGCGCTCGCCCTCGCGGCGCACCTCGTGCTGATCGGCTGCACGTTCGGAGCGGCGCTGCGGCTCGCCCATGGGGGCTGCCGCTGGCCGTTGCTATTGGCAATCGCGGTTTTCAGCGGGCTGTTGTTCGACCGCAGCACGGTTTTCAGGCTAACGGGCTCCGAAGAGTTCCCCACGCACTGGCTCGCGGTGTGGATCCCGCTGGCGATGCGGATCCACCAGTGGAAGCATTCTCCGCCGGGTTCCTCTCATCAGCCCGCCGTTGGTCGTGCGCCCACGGGCGGGGGTTAGCATGAATCTTTAGATTTGCTAATTTGCGTTCGTCCTTGCCTCGAAGCGATTTCGCAAGAGAGTCGCTCCAAGCAAATTATTCTATGGATCCGATCATTTTCAAAACACTTCATCTTGTTGGCGGTGTCACCCGAACATCGAGTGTTGCAGACTTTCGAAAGTACAGCGTTAGAATCCCAGAATGACAGATTTCGTTCATCGAATGACTCTTCGTGATAAAAGGATTGTAGCAGGTCTTTATTTCTCGAAATTCGACGAAGAAGGATTGGCCAAACTCGGATTTACAAGTTTCAAGGAAGCGTTCAACGCGCTGGGTTATGCGTTGGAGGGTGAGCCTCGTTCCATAAGGAATTACCGAGATGAATTTGATCCCCTGTTCCCGAATCCCCGGAAAGGCTGGGTGAATCGTCCGCGACGCAAATATTGTCTGGAATGGATTCATCGATTCGGCGATCTCTCCCTGCCTGAATTCTCCGCAGTAGTGACCTCCTTTTTTGCAGTGGATAGTGTGTCAACAGATCGCCAGGAAGTTCCCGATGATGCCATCGATTCGGAAAATGCTTTTGCTCGTCGCCTGATTACGGGGAGGGCGGCGGAGCTGTATTTTCAGTCAAGATTCCGTGAGATCAATTGCTTTAGCGATTACGAGCTGGAGGATACCACTCTGCAAGGTTGCGGCTATGATTTCCGTTTGTGGCCGCCGAGTTCCGGGGATTTTCTCGCTGTCGAGGTGAAGGGACTAAAGGAGCGCAGGGGATCGATTTCCATGACAGACAAGGAATTCCAAACCGCAGGGAGACTGCGTGAAAGATTCTACCTCCTGATTGTGAAGAACTTCTCAGATAAACCGTTTCACGAAATCCACCAAAATCCTGTCTTCGGTGGCCTCGGTTTCGACAGGAATGAAAGACTGGTCCGGCAAATCTCCTGGCGAACCACCGCCTGAATATGGATCGGCATCGTTGCGCCTGTCAAGCTGGCGTAATTCGTCGCGCGGATTGTGATGAGTTATCCAAAACGCAATGAAACCGGAGTTCTCCAGCTGGCTGATTTCAAACAAGGGATCTACCGGAGCGGCAGCTATCGACGTTGCTTGCGGCCTGGATCGCGGTGACGGCGATGGTGTAGATGATGTCATCGACGAGGGCGCCGCGTGAGAGATCGTTGACGGGTTTGCGCAGGCCTTGGAGAACGGGGCCGATGCTGATGAGGTTCGCGCTGCGTTGGACGGCTTTGTAAGTGGTGTTGCCGGTATTGAGATCCGGGAATACGAAGACGGTTGCCTTGCCGCCGAGCGGGCTGTTCGGGGCCTTGGTGGCGGCGACCTCCGCGACGGCGGCGGCATCATATTGGAGTGGCCCATCGATTAGAATGTCCGGCCTGAGTGCCTTGGCGATCTCGGTGGCTTGGCGGACTTTTTCGACATCCGCGCCACTGCCGGATTCACCGGTGCTGTAGCTGATGAGTGCCACGCGGGCTGGGATTCCGAATTGCTCGGCGGTTTCCGCGCTTCGGATGGCGATGTCGGCAAGGGCTTCGGCATCGGGGTTTGTGTTCACGGCGCAATCGCCATAGACTAGGACCTGCTCAGGCAGACACATGAAGAAAACGGAGGAGACGACCTTGGCATTTTCGTGGGTTTTGATGAGTTGCAGCGCGGGCCTGATGGTATTGGCCGAGGAGTGGATGGCACCGGATACCAGTCCATCGGCGTGACCCAGGGCGAGCATGAGGGTGCCGAGCATGACGTTGTCCTCAAGCGCTTCCATGGCATCGTGCTCGCTGAGGTTCTTGTGTTTCCGCATTCGAACAAGTTCGGGTAAATAGATGGGGCGCAATAAAACGGGGTTGATGATTTCGAGCTCGGTGGGCAGTTCCACCCCATTAGCAGAAGCGACCCGGCGGATTTCCTCAGGGTTTCCAAGCAGCACGCAGCGGGCGATTTTCCGCTGGAAACAGGCAACAGCGGCTTGGATGGTGCGCGGTTCCTCGCCTTCCGGGAGGATGATGCGCCTGTTCAACTCGCGGGCATGGGACGCGAGGCTGTGGCGGAACGCGGCGGGAGACATGCGGACGGCAAGCTCGACCTTGCAGCGGTTTTCCAGCTTTGCGCCGGAGATATTGCGGGCGATGAAATCCATGACGAGGTTCATGCGTTCCGGATCGTCCGATGGCACTTCGGGGCTCATTTGTGAGAGGTCGAGCGCGGTTTTATAACTGCCGGTGCGGACTTTGAAAACGGGCAAGCCGGTCTCGAACGCGCGTTGGCAAAGGGTCATGAGTTTCGGATCAAAATCGGTAGCACTGGTGAGAATGATGCCTGCAAGCGAGACCCCATTGAGCGCCGCTAGAGAGGCGGCGATGATGATGTCCTCGCGGTCGGCAGGCATGATGAGGAGGGCACCTGGCGCGAAGACATGATAGATGTGGGAAACGGCGCGGGCGCAAAGTGCCACGGAATGCACGCGGCGGGTATCCATATCTCCCGCACTGATGATCTCGGCTTGGAGGTGTCTCGCGACATCCGAGCTGCGGAATGAATGGAGTTTGCTGTTCGCCGGTATGACTCCGAGCATTTCGAATTTCCCGCTGTGGAAGAGCGAGCAGCCAGCTTGCAGCCGTTCCGCGATTGCGGCGGCCTCGGCCTCCGAGGTGACGAGCGCGTTGGTGCCGTCTGCCGGTGAGTCCACGATGGGCACCACGCCGGTTTCGGATTCTTCGCGGTGTTTTCCGACTTTATTGATGATGCAGCCGATGAGTTTCGGGTTATCGATCCCGCCGTAGAGCGCGGCGAGGGTTTCGACTTTTTGCCCAAACCGGAGCGGCGTTTCATCGTCGCCGATGGTGGTGACAATGATGACTTCCGCGTCGAGGCTGCTCGCCATCAAGCGGTTCAGGCGGTTGTTAAAATTGCGCCCTTCAGCGGGCAGAAGTCCTTCCACGATCACGACGTCGGAACCCACGCTGGCTTCGCTGACTTTCCCGACGATGCGTTCCATCAGATCGTCGATGTGCTCCTCGCGGACGTAGTTGTCGGCCTGTTGGATCGGGATGGATTCCGGGGGCGTGCTGTCCATGGTGGTCTGAATGAAGCGGGCGGAAGGGTCCATTTCCCCATCCTCGGAGTGGTTCTGGCTGATCGGTTTGCAGAAGCCGACACGGATTCCCCGACGATCAAGCGCGCGCACGACCCCAAGGCAAACGGAGGTGAGGCCGACACCCGCACCGGATGCGGCAAGGAAAAAGGTGTGTTTGTTAGAAGTGGTTTTCATGCGGTGAGGCGGAGCGTTTCGCGGGCGATCATCCGTTCTTCGTCGGTGGGGATGACGAGGCAGGTCACACGACTGCTTGCGGTGCTGATTCGCCCTGAGTCGGCGCGTCCGTGAGTGATGTTTTTTTCCTCATCAATGACGACACCCATGATTTTTAAAAACGAGGTGGTCTTGGCGCGGACGGCGGCATTGTTTTCACCGATGCCGCCGGTGAAGATCAGGGCGTCCAGGGTATCGAGCGCCGCAGTCAGGCCGCAGATCGATTTTGCGAGGCGATAACAGAACACCTCGATTGCCAGTTTGGCCCTTTCGTGGCCGTTGTCAGCCGCCTCTGTCAAGGTGCGCATGTCATTGCTCAAACCGGAAATGCCGAGCAGGCCGCTCTGGGAATTCAACATCCGGGTGATTTCGCTCAAACGCATGCCCGTCTGGTCTTGGAGAAACTGATGGAGCGCCGGGTCCACATCGCCGCTGCGGGTTCCCATGACGAGGCCCTCGCTGGGTGTGAGCCCCATGGTGGTGTCCACGCTGCGGCCATTGCGGATGGCACATGCGCTGCAACCATTCCCGAGATGCAGGGTGATCAGGTTCGCTTCATCGGCTTTTTTCCCGAGCCGCCGGGCCGCTTCGAGGGCGACGTAGTGGTGGCTGGTGCCGTGGAAACCGTATCGGCGCACTTTCAACTCCTCATAATACTTGTAGGGAATGGGATAGAGAAATGCATGCGGTGGCAGAGTTTGGTGAAATGCGGTGTCGAAAACAGCGACCTGAGGGAGCGATGGGAAGAGTTCTTGGGCGATTCCAATGCCTATGAGGCTCGCGGGATTGTGCAGCGGTGCGAGGCTGTTGCAGCGTGCAACGGCTTGCATGACTTCGTCGGTGAGCACCACTGAATCACTGAAAAATTCCCCGCCATGCACCACACGGTGGCCGATGCCGCGTGGCTTCAGACCGGGCATTCTCTCGATGGCGGCTTGCATCGCGCTGTGGTGCGTGGCATCTGGCATCGGGGAGAGGGTGCTCGCGCCGTCGCGCTCGATTTTGAGTGAAGCTTCAGGGCTACCGAGGCGTTCTGCGATCCCTTTTAGCAGCGCGGTTTCGCCATCCATATCAAATACGGCGATTTTCAGCGATGAGCTACCGCAGTTGATCACGAAAACGCAGTCCTTGGCTACGGATGGGGCGGTATTCATACGAAATGGTTGAGTGGTAAATCCAAGTCCGGGTCCATCTTGTGATCACCCGTCCCTACATGGCAATTTGATAAACCCGCACCAGAGGAAAGCGGGCCAAAAAAGCAGGCAATACGGCGAATTTTCCCGAGGCGGCCCAGTTTCTGATCAGAAATGGATCCAAAAACCGGAAGAGGGCCTTGATTCGCGATTTTAAATCCTGCAACGCAAAACCGAAAAAATAACCGCCAATCCTTGTTTCCACAGCCAAATGCGATGCCCTATAGAACCCAAATCTTTATGGAATAATAATTAGAATAATTCTTGATATTGTTTGGAGCAGGCCTAATTTCCGGCAGCCATGGTCAGCAAAGCCCCTGAATTCCCTTTAGAAACCGAGATCCCCGAGGAAATCTCCGGTCTCCGAATGACACGCCAACGCCAAGAGGTTTACCGGACTCTGATGGCGCAAAGAAATCACCCCACTGCGAACGATGTTTTCATGCGGGTGAAAGATCGCCTTCCAAATATTTCCCTCGCTACCGTTTACAACTGCCTGGAAGCCCTCGTTCAACATGGCATCATTCGCCAAGTGAATTTCGAGCGCGAGTCCTCCCGCTACTGCGCGAACCTCAGCGAGCACGGCCACTTCCACGATGCCACCACCGGCGTGAGCCACGACGTAGGTTTCAAGCCCGGTATTAATCTCGCCGACGTGCTCGACCTTCCACCCGGTGCCCATGTCGACGACATTGAAATCCCCCTCCGCGGCAAAAT
>JBBRIB010000209.1:0-5970 GCA_038221745.1 Verrucomicrobiales bacterium | reverse complement strand
GCAAAGGACACCGAAGAGAAGGAAACGAAATTGCGCACGCAAGGTGCGCCAGCCGGTTTCGGGCTGGCCAAGATTAATTAATATAGAATCGAATGAAGGAAGCTATATATTTGAGATCACCAGCTTTCCCTAAAGGCATTGTTGCTAGGGTAGCCGTGGTATTCACGCAGCCCGATCCAATCCTCGCCGCCGCCACCCGGTCCGGCCCCACCTGATATTCATGCATTGAAAAGCCACCGAACCGAATTGATCACAGAGGGTTTCCTATAACTCTTTCAAATTCGATCTTGTCTGTATCCGGCGCATGGAACCAAGCCACCGTTCCCACAAAAAGATGGTCGCTTATTATAAATTGAATACGTAGCAAAAAAAGAAATGATGATAATTCTTTCACATTACAATAATGATATTTTCTTATAACGGATGGACAATCATTTGGCTTATCCAGCAAATAAAACAGGGACGCTAGCTGTCATTTCCTCACGATTCTTGTCACGGCCAAGACAAAGATTCTAGAATGCATTTGGATAGATCCCTTATCCTCCTGCTGGGAAAATCCACCATGCTATCGCTCTAGCCGGTATGCTGAGCAACAATCTTTGTCGTGGTCACGACAGAAATCATCGACGCTCTCGTGCACATTGTTGGACGGCGGCCTTTGCTTTTAAGATTGACGATGCTTCGTGGGGCATCCAAGCTTTTACATTTGGCCGGGGTTGAAGGTGGGAAAATTATCTTCAACGACGGGAAGGATCATGAGTCGTAATTGGATCGGCTTGAGGGGGTTCGCGGGAGCCACGGCTGCCGGTTGCATGCGTGGGTGCTGATGGGAAACCATTTTCGTCTGTTGCTGGAAACACCCGAGGCAAACTGTGAGCGGGCATGCGAGTGTTATTGGGAAGTTGCAGCCAAGCGTTGTAATTACGGCAGCAACGCAAAGGGCATGTGCTCCAAGGGCCGAATCGTCCACTGAATTGCAAAGCCTGAAAAAGAGTGTGATCCACGCAAGGTGGCCTGCGCTGCGATGGTGAAGGCCCGAACGAGCGTGAGTAATAATTGGATTGTATAACGCCTGGCGACGGGACACCCTGCATCAATGAGTCAAGGGGGGCACCGCATGAGAAGGGATGTGATAGCATCTAAAAACTTAATGAGTTATGGGAAACTACTTTAAACAAAGGACTAATACCGTCAAATCACTCGCTTCATCGCCAGCTATGCTTCCCATCAATCTTCCCTCTGACAAGACAAACGGGGAGAATCTCTGACTTCCGCCCTACAGGTAGAAAATCTTTCAAATTATTTTCTAAGGAAATTCATCCGCCCGTGTCTTCATCCTTGGAAAGCATGATCACGCCTCCATTCTTTCATGGAATCTCAATCCGTCACTGCCTGTTTTTTGGTTGATCCCCCACGCAAGCCCGTGATCCCATCGCTACACCTGCAAACTCCCATGGAGGAAAAACCGACACTCCGCCAAATCTTCGATGCGGAAGAATCGTCTCTCCTGCGCTACGCCCACGGCATCGTCGGCCAGCGGGAAACGGCGGAGGACTTGGTGCAAGAGGCTTTTCTCAGACTTCACCAACACTGGCTTGAGGTCACCCATCCACGTTCCTGGCTTTTCCGCTCCATTCGCAATCTCGCCCTCAATCACCTCCGCGATCACAAACGTGAAACCCCGCTCGAACAGGATCGAGATTGGCAAAGCCCTGCTCCCGATCCCGAACAAACTCTCGGGAAACAAGAAGCCATCGGCACCCTCCAACTTTTAGTTTCAGAACTCCACGAAGACGAGCGCCAACTCATCGCCCTCAAATATCACGAAGGCCTCAAATACGACCAAATCAGCCAACGCACCGGACTCAGCGTCAGCAACGTCGGCTACAAGCTCCATCACACCCTCAAAAACCTCGCGGATTCCCTCCGCAGCCTCGGCATCGAAAACTCCGAAGACTGAACAATTCCAAATCTCAAATCTCAAATCTCAAATTTGAATTCCCAATGAACGACTCCACCCCACACGACCCCGCACACGACGCGCCCATTGAGGCCCGGATCGTCTCATGGGTGCTTGGTGAAGCATCCGCCTTCGAAGCTGCGGAGCTTGAGCGTTTGTGCAAAGAACGCCCCGAACTTCTCATCTTCCGCCGCCGCATGCGCGCCCTCCATGGCCTCCTCACCGAAGCTGAATCTGCCGCCCCTGACCTGACATGGGCACTTCCTGAAGAAAAACGCAGGGCTCTCGATGAAATCTTCGGGCAGGAGAAAATTATACCAATCAAGTCTGAAAAAGTAAAACGAATCCGCCGCAGTGGCCGTCGTGTGTTATTGGCAATTGCCGCATGCGTGGTTTTCGCTCTTGTCGCTACCAAATTCATGGGTCCTATAAGCCATATAGGTCCTATAAAAAGCACCAGCTCCAGTGATAAGGCTGCCCTTCCCACAATAGCCGCTTCCCCCGCACCCTCCCAAGACCTTGCCAAAGTCATCCGCGATCAGGAAGATAAGGTCGAAGAACGGCGCAAAGTTCTAGCGACGATCGCTCGGACAAAAGCAATCGTCTATAAAGGAAAAGATTCATTCTATGGTGCTTCCGGTGTAGATGAGGACCAAGGAGCAAGAACAGCACTGGAAGTCTATCACTCCGTGGTGCAGGAAAAGATGCAGTTGGAAAGTCAGCTCACTAGCTTGCTGAAATATGATAGCGACCAGCTAATTGTCTATGCAGCGGGTCTCGATCTACCCGATAACGCTATCAAAAGTCTTTATCCGCAATATCTCGAACGTAAACTTCAATTGGATTCATTGAAAAGCAGTGGTTTGGGAGAAAGGAATCCTACTGTTTTGGCAGCAAAAGAAAATGTCGTGGGATTGAAGGGCCAGCTTGATGAAGGGGTTGTCAATCTACGAGCGACCCTTCAAGCACAGCTCGCCATGGCTGAAGAACGTCTCAAGAGTGTGGAACTCCGCAAGGAGGATACACGGGAGGGTGCTATCAAACGCGGACTCGATGCGCAAGACTATGCAGATGCAAGACGAGACTTTGAATCCGACCAAAGGCTGTTGGATTCCTTAAAACTCAAACAAGCTGAGCAGAAAATCGCGCGAGCAAGTAGTTCTCCTCCTGCGCCAACTATTTCTGAATCTGCTGAAATCGTAGAAAAGCCAGCAACACTTGCATTCGGACGAGGTTCCGAATCCTCCCTGGCGCAAGACGCGGTAGCTCGCTCAGAAAGGAGTCTTGCACTAGCAGAAAATGAGTTTGGTCGTCAGGCTGATGGATCAATGAAACTTTCGGATTGGGGGAAATCCTTAGAATCGTCAGAGATGGAATCCTCTTCACCTCAAGCCCCAGCCACTCCCGCAGAACCCTCCGATCTCGCTGCCGCAGCAGAACCTTACTCCACCTTCTCACTCAATATCAGCGACACCTCATTCCAACTCGCCAAAGCCTCTCTCGAAAAAGGTGAACAACCTGATCCCGGCAGTATCAAGCCCGAGCAATTCTATAACGCCGTGGATTATGGTGATCCCGCCCCTGCCTCGAACGAACCCATCGCCGCCACCATTGAGCAGGCGGCTCATCCTATCATTCCTAACAGAAACATAGTTCGCATCGCGTTGAAAACCGCCGCTGCTGGCCGGGGCGCTTCCCAACCGCTGCGTCTCACCCTACTCGTCGATCAATCCGGTTCCATGGTCCGGGAGGATCGCCGCGCTGCAATGACAAATGCGCTGAAACAACTCGGTGGACTGCTCTCTTCCAACGATCATCTCACCGTGATTGGTTTCTCCCGTGAATCCCGCTTGCTTGCCGATAGCATCACAGGCGATCAAGCAGGAATACTTGTTGATCTCATCAATCAAACCGCAAGCGAAGGTGGCACCAATCTTGAAGAAGCGCTCAAACTGGGTGAGCAAATGGCTGTTCGCCATCAGACCGCAGGGGAACAAAATCGGTTGGTGCTTTTCACGGATGGAGCCGCCAATTTGGGCAACGCCGACCCTCAGCGTCTCGCAGACCGCGTGATGTCCCTCCGCCAGCAAGGCATCGCCTTCGATATCGCAGGCATCGGCGCGGATGGCTTGAATGACCGCCTCCTTTCCGAACTCGCTCGCAATGGCAATGGCCGCTATTACCTCATCAATGATGATAAAAATGATAGCTTTGCCCGCCAGCTCGCCGGGGCTTTCCGTCCTGCGGCGGAGAATGTAAAAGTCCAGGTTCGTTTCAATCCCGAGCGGGTGGGAAGCTATAAATTGATCGGCTTTGAGAAAGATCGGCTGCAAACCGAGGATTTCCGAAACGATGCCGTGGATGCCGCAGAACTCGCTGCTGAGGAAGCGGGTGTCGCGATCTATCAGGTGGAAACAATACCACAAGGAACCGGCGAAATTGGTGAAGTAAGCGTGCGTTTCCGGGACACATCTAACAGCGACATGGTGGAACGGAAATGGACACTGCCATTTGAATCTACCACTCAATCCTTTGATCGGGCCTCGCCTTCCATGCAGCTCGCAGGCCTCTCGATGCTCGCAGCGGAGAAATTGCGCGGCGGCCCGCTCGCTCAGGCCATTGACTTTAAACAACTCTCTTCCCCACGCGCGGCAGTGAAACAATTTTACGGCAGCAGCCCCCGCATCGCAGAGATGCTCTGGCTTATCGATAAACTCGAATAACCATAATTTACAAAGCCTTTACCCCCATCAAGGGAGAACCGTGTCAAAAAATATAACTTTATGAAAACGCTCAGCCTGCTCATCGCCACACTTGGACTTGCCTTTGCGCAAGATTCTACTGAACGCATCGTGATCCTACCCATCGAGAAAGTTCCCGCAGCGGCACCCTTGTTCTTTTCCGCCGTTGCAGAAGTGGAAGTTCATGTAAATCTAGCAGAAATCACCACCGAGCAGCGGCTTTCATTCCTGATCCACCAAGGGAAGCCGGAAATCCTCAGCCTCGGTCTGAGCGGAGAAGGGGAAGTTCTGTCCGTTACGGGCGAGGGCCTGCGCGATTGGTCAGTGCGGGTGACAGAAGATGGCAACCGCTTTCTTGAAGTGCGCCCTATCATTTCCGAAACCGTCCGGCTCAAAGAACTCAAGGTGGTGGTGAAGACTTCGCAGAAAATTCAAGAGGACTCAGCCTCGTTATTATTGCCGACTCCTGGCGCGGCCACAGGATTCTCCCTCAATCTCAAAATCACCCGCGCCGACGGTGTGGCCCTCCGATTTCTCAAGGCCGAGGGTCTCGCGCCGGTCCTAACACAAGATTTCCACCAATTCATCGGCAGCCAGTCTGCCGCCCTTGAGCTTGAGGTATCGCCAAGTGGTTCCGCATCGCGTGGGCTTGAAATGATTGATGCGGTTCTCATCGGTAAAAAATCCAACAGCAGCAATTCCCTCACATTTCGCCTGACAGGCAAGACGCGCGCCGCAGCGGAAGGTGCGGCTTTTAAGTTGTTAGGCGGAAATGCTGCGCTGTCTGGAAGCATTTCCGGCGAGGGCTGGCACGTGGCGTTGCGTGAGAAGAATGGAACTTATTACTATGATCTGATTGCTGAGCGCAGTGGTGAATTTCCGATTGCGCTGGATATCGAAGTGCCGATCACACAGCAGGCCGATTGGAATATACTTAATTTCGAATTACCCGCAGGCATCGTTGTTCCCGTGTGGCTAGGAGGCTTGGGAGATAAAATTACATTCAATCGCGAGCTCGCCGTCGTCCCCGAGCACGATGGCACTCACTGGCGCGGCTTTCTTCCGGCGAATGGCAAAGTCTCGTTGGCTTGGCGCCCTGCGGATGCGGTGGCCGCTGGCGCATTGTTTTTCTCCAGTCTGGAAACCACGGACGTGAGAGTGGGCAGCGGTCTTCTGCGGCAAATGACGACGGTGGACCTCCGGGTGCTTCAGGGAAAACTTTCCGACCTTTCCCTAACACTCACTGGCCCGGGTGAAGTGCTCGCCGTC
>JBBRIB010000208.1:0-6011 GCA_038221745.1 Verrucomicrobiales bacterium | reverse complement strand
CGCCGAGGCCTTGGCCACTTCTGCGGTGGCGAGTGCGATGACGCAGGATGGCACCTACCGCATTACCAATCTGGATCAAGCGGATGCCGTACTCGAGGGAACGATCAGAAACATCAAATATTCTCCGCTCCGCGGGTCGCGCTTGGATACTCTCCAATCTTTGGAAATGACAAACACCGTCGTGCTCTCCTGGCAGCTGCGGGATGCACGAAACCCGACGAAGATTCTCGCTTCAGGAGAATCCGAAGGCAGTAGCCAGCTCTTTGTTTCCTCCAACCTGCAAACTTCGAAAAACAATGCGTTGCCCGAAGCATTGGAGCGTGCGGGTGAGGCATTGGTCTCGGTGCTGGCCAACGGTTATTGACCCACCATCGCAGCAAAGTTGTAAGTTCATTTGAATTTCTTCCGTTACCCTCATTCCTATGAACAAACCCCTGTTTCTCTCCCTCGCCTGTGGCATCGCTTCCATCGCTGCGGTCTTTGTCAGTCGTGCGGAGCCTGCTCCCGCGGTGGGGCAAGCACGGCAAAAAATTGTCTTTGTCGCCGGCAAAGCCAGTCATGGCCCGGGCGAGCATGAACACCGTGCGGGATGCATGTTGCTGGCCGATCAATTGAACAAAAGCGGTTTGCCCATTGAGGCCGTCGTCACCACCAACGGATGGCCAACCGATGAGAAAATCTTCGAGGGCGCGGCGGCGGTTGTCATTTATTCCGATGGCGGCGGAAGCCATCCGGTGATGAATCACCTGGCCAGTTTCAAAAAACTCGCCAGTCAAGGAGTGGGAATCGGCTGCATTCACTACGCGGTGGAGATCCCGAAGGGTGAGACAGGTGCGCTGTTTCTCGATAGCATCGGCGGCTATTTTGAAACCGATTGGTCGGTCAATCCTCATTGGGATGGAAGTTTTAAACTACCCAAGCATCCCATCAGCCGAGGGATTGCAGACTTCACCATGAGAGACGAGTGGTATTACCACATGCGTTTCCGGAAGAATATGGAAGGGGTGACCCCTATTCTATCAGATTTACCACCGCCAGAGAGTCTGTCCCGCCCGGATGGAGAACACTCGGGCAATCCCGAGGTGCGTGCGGCAGTTTTAGAACGCAAGGAATCCCAACATGTCATGTGGGCCTTCGAGCGTCCGGGTGATCTGGGTGGGGGCCGGGCCTTTGGCTTCACGGGCGGCCATTTCCATAAAAATTGGAAAAACGATGATCATCGCGGCGTGGTGCTCAATGCCATCGCTTGGATCGCGAATATCGAGGTGCCTACCGACGGAGTTCCTTCCCAAACGCCTACCGATGAGGAAATGCAGGCGAACCTGGATGACAAGAAAAAGGATTAGATCCAGGCCAGGGCCTCGTCCAACGACTCCACCACATGATCCGCGCCATGGGCCTTCAAGGCTTCTTTGGTGAACTGGCCGGTTGCCACGGCAAGGCACTTCGCTCCCAGAGCATGGGCGCAGGCAATGTCCTTGGGCGTGTCTCCGATCACCAGCGTCTCCTGCGGGTGGAAATCTTTTCCTGTGAGAGAAGCGGCGCGTTCCAGGGCGATGGGACCCAGCAGATTTCTATCCGCATGATCCGAGCCATAGGCCCCGAAACGAAAGTAATCCGCCAGCCCGAAGTGGCGCATTTTGTGTGCAGCCCCGCCAGCGGTATTACCCGTGAGCAAGCCAAGCACCGCATGCGGGCGGTTGGCGAGTTCATCCAGCACGAGGGTCACGCCCTGATAGATTTTCCCTGGGAATCCTCCGTGGGCAAGGTTCCATTCCAGCCGCGTTTCATACACTTCAAAGTAATTTAAAATCCGCTCCGGTGTGGGTTCGATTTCGAAATGCGAATGGATCTTCGCGATCAGCCCCAGATCGGTGCTGCCTGCGAGATCGAGTGCCGGGCCATCATGGCCGAAGACCATCTGCGTCGCTTCTCGCAATGCCTGCATCCCGGCACCTCCGGTGTCCACCAGGGTGCCGTCGATATCAAACAGATAAAGCATCTGAAATGCAGTTTTCCGTTAGGCTTCCTTGCTTTGCGCTTCGGGCGTGGTTTCTTGAACCTCGTCCGGCACCTCGTCCGGCACAAAGTCATCATCCGGCTCGTTGGCTTGGCCGTCTTCTTCTTCGAATTCGTCCTCGTCCATCAGCTCGCCGTGGAAAAGATGGAACTTGCGCTTGCGCTGGTGAGCGGGCAAGGGCGAGAGAATCATGGCCACCGCCCGGCCATTGAGGCGGGGTGCCTGGTCCACTTGTGCCATGGATTTGAGATCCTCGATGATGCGGTTGAGCACGACGAAGCCAAGATCTTTGTGTGCGTTTTCCCGCCCGCGGAACTGCAGGACGAAGCGGCACTTGTGATTGGTATCGAGGAATCCTTCGGCCCGGCCCAACTTGATGTTGTAGTCGTGCTGGCCCGTGCCGACGCGGAATTTCACTTCCTTCATGCGGGTGGCGCTTTTTGACTTCTGCTTCTTCAGCTTGGCCTGCTCGTATTTGTATTTCCCGTAATCGACGATCTTGCAGACCGGTGGGTCCACTTGGCCGGCGATCTCAACGAGGTCGAGTCCGAGCGACTGGGCTTTGGTCAAGGCATCCCGCGAACTCATGACTCCGAGTTGCTCGCCATTGGCGAGGACTACACGAACTTTCGGGGCGCGAATGCGGTCGTTGATCCGTGTCATATCACGGAAACGACCCCTGTTTTGGTCTCTAGATGGCTTAGCGATGGTATTGTCCTCCGGTGGATGGATGCGACACATCAGCGCACGGGCAGACAAAGCCGCCATGCAAGACTGATGCGAAGAGGGAAACCGAACGTTGGACCGGGCGCCGGATCATAGATCAAAGACAGCGGGTAACTGCCGGGTCTCGTTGAGATCGGGCTTGGGTCTTTTATTGTAACGTTCCTGGAAAATCATGAAGCGGCGGTTGGCCGATAGCGAGATGGGGGAGGGAAACTTGGAAAAACCAAGCTCCTGAAATCCACGCTCGGCCAGTGGATAAGGGAGATTTGGGAGGAGAGCAAGCCCGAATTTTCAAGAACCAAGCAGTTTCCGCATCTCCTTTTTCAATTGTGTGGAGACATCGGCCTCGTATCCCGTTCAGCCAGGGCGCGCTAAATCCCAGCGGATCATTCGGTCCCGCTGAAACCACGATCTCTCGGATCGCTTGAAGCCGATGGTCGCTAAGGCGAGCAGTAACATCGCAGCCGCGAATGGAACGATGAGCAGCTGTGCGGTGGTCGTTGGATAGATGAGGCGATTAGGAGGACGGATGAATGCGCGAAAGGCTCCAGCGATCAGCCAAAAAATGGGGAGTCCAAGAAATACAATGGTCACCCAAAACCGCCACGTTCCCCCTGCTGCCATCGGACTCCCTGCGTTTGCTGGATATATTTTCCAGTGCGCCCTTTGCTTCCGCCGAGGCCGCAAACCAAGTGAACCAAGCGTTTTCAGGCTGTATCGAGAAAATCCGGCGGCAGAGATCGGTTCTCGTTGGCAAACCGGACAGCGTATTCCGCAAAGTAGGCCGGGTTATCCGGGGCACTGTGCCAAAGCGCCTCGCTCCCGGAGCGTCCGCCTAGCAGGAGCTTTTGTGTTGGACTGAGCTGGGCGATGAGGCGTTCGTGATTATTCACACAACGAGGGATTATTTCTCAGGGTGCCGTGACCCTTTGAGTTGGACTGGGGATTTCCATGGTTATAATTCAATCACTTCTGCCTCTTCACTCGGGCCAATGCATCGTTGGCGAGCTGAATGGTCGTGGGATCGTTTGCGGTGTCTTTGGCATAACTTTCGATGGCGGCGCTGGCCCAGGGGTTTGATCCATGGATTTCGAGTAGGGCGATGGCTTTTTGTTTTTGCTCCGTCGTTTTGAGAAGCGGACCTAGAGGAGTCCAAAGTTTTTCGATGAGGCTGGAGTTGCGCGAGCGCTTGGAAGCGGCGAGGAAGGTAAGAGCCGCATGGGTGGCCCGGTCGCGAAGTCGCGGGTCCTGGCCGGTTTCAATGAGCTCGATGAGGGATGGAAACTGTGTCTCGTCAGGCCAATAGCCGAGGGCACCGACGGCGGCGAGTTTACCCTCGCGGTCTGTGCTTGTTAGGAATTCCTTGATTTGGCGCAGCGTTTGGTCATTGCCACAAGCTCCTAACAGGCGGAGCACGGCATACCGGGCATTGAGATTGGAAGCATTGATATAGGCCGCGTTGAGTTGGCCGGCAAGGCCGCTCGTTTGGCTGTTTCTCGAAATGATTTCGACAAGAGTCGCTTCAGCGGCATTTCTAACATCCTCGTTGGCTTGGGTTTGGAGAATTTCCAGCAGTTTTTTAAAATGGTCGTCACCTGCGGTGGCCCTCGTGGCATCAAGCGCGGCGGCGGCAAGACGTGGATCGTTGGTGCGGGTTGCGAACTCAATCAACGAGGGAACGGTGCGTGGGTTTCTTCTGGGTGAAATGGTCTTGCGAATGAGCGCTTCCCGGGCCTCTGCGGTGAGCGAAGGGTTGTTGAAAGTGTATTCGTTGATGACGGCATCCGCGTCGCCGGCATCACTGGCTTTGGCAAGGCTGAGGGCTTTGAGCACTGCGGCGGTGTCTTTCCCGGTGGGTTGGGCGGCGGAATCCAAGAGGAGTTTGAGGGTTGCGGTATCGACAAGAATTTCCGTGGTGCCGGGGACGGCAGCCTGGGCAAGCAGAGGTGCGAAATTGTTCGAGCCAATTTCACCTCCGGAAAATTTGAGAAATACGAGACCGAGGATGAGAGCTGCGGCGCCTGCACCGATGGAAACTTTCACCAAGGTGCTGAGGCCTTTTTTACCAGTGGCAGTGGGTGGTAAGTGAGAACCTGAGGGATGAGCGCCCCGGGTGGCGGTGCCTCCGGCCTGAAGTGGAACAGTGGGTGTTAGAACACCCGGCGGGAGTCCGGCCTGCACTGGCAGCGCGTGGGAAGAGTTGTGCACACTCGGTTTGGAACCCTTGGGCGGCAGCAGCGGCTGCGGGGCCGTCTTGGTTTTGGCCGGCAGTGGCTGGATTTTGGTGGTGGGCGAGGCGGGCTTGGCGGGCTTGGCGGGGCCTGCGGTATTCGGGCGGGCGAGCTTGATGGTCTTTGGGCCGATCGGGCGAGATGTAAACGGCGGTCGCTTGGATGCCGGCGGATGCCCCGTGCTCATGGGAGGATCGGCCACCTTGTCATTTTGCAAAAACACCTGGAGCGCCTCGCGGGCGGATTCCGGACGATCGCTCGGCAGACGATTGAGGTTCCACATGATCCAGTCGCAAAGCCAAACGGGGATGTCTGCCCGGACGTCTTGGATGGGCACCACCTGGTGCTGAAGGTGGGCATTCATCACCTCGGGTCCGGTGGTGCCATCGAAGGGATAGGCTCCTGTTAGGGCCTGGTAGTAAACGCAGGCCATCGCGTAGAGATCCGTCCTTGCATCGATTGGCACGCGCTCGAATTGCTCCGGCGCCATGAAAAAGATCGAGCCATAGACCGCTTCCAGCGCCTCAAGTTCTTGTTTGGATTGCCCGTGAGCAAGGGTGGCGAGTCCGAAATCCACCACCTTGACCTGAAACTTGCCCGAGGGCAGCCAGGTGAGCATGAGATTGGAGGGTTTGATATCGGCGTGGATGATATTGAGTTCTTGAGCTGCGATCAGAGCCTCTTGGGTCTGCAGGGCGAGTTCGCGGAAATCCGGCCAGGTGAGAGGGGCGTTTTCGATGAGTTCATCGAGGGTTTTACCGGCGATCAGTTCCATCACCACGTAAGGCCCGTCTTCGTCTGCTCCCACATCATAGACCGTCACGATGTGGGGATGCTGGAGCGACGCAAGGGCACCCGCTTCTTTCATCAACTGGCGGGTGGATTCCTCTTTTTGCGTAGGATCTTCCTCGGCGGTGAAAATGCGTTTGATCGCCACGTCACGACTCATCCTAGTGTCGTAGCCACGGTAAACCGTGCCTAGCCCACCTTGGCCGATTTTGCTGCGGATTTCATATCGGTCCTCCATGATCTAA
>JBBRIB010000207.1:0-6025 GCA_038221745.1 Verrucomicrobiales bacterium | reverse complement strand
GGAGGAGTTATAACCAACTTCGCCGCTCCCCCCGTGCTGATGGTTGCACAAAAATGGCAACTCACCAGTTTCGAAATGTTCATTCACTATGGAGATAAGGCCCTTGTTTCCATCATCGTTTCAAGCACCCTTTATTATTTCTTCTTCCGTAAAGAACTTGCGGAGCTTGCCAGACGAGCGGGAGATCACGATAGTGATGGCAAGGGGGACTTGATAACGGAAGAGCGCAGCATACCGTTGTTTGTCACCCTCACCCACCTTGCATTCATGGCTTGGACAGTGGCCTTCGCCCACTATCCGCCCTTCTTCATTGGCGGGTTTCTGTTTTTCCTGGCCTTCTCGCAGGCCACCGCGCACCACCAAAATGAAATCAATCTGCGGGGGCCGATTCTGGTAGGTTTCTTTCTCGGTGGCCTCGTCATCCATGGAGGGCTTCAGGGTTGGTGGCTCGCTCCCATTATTTCCAGCCTTACCGAGTGGCCACTCTTCATCGGGGCTACCCTCCTCACCTCATTCAATGACAATGCGTCCATCACGTTCCTTGCCAGTCAAGTGGAAGGACTCTCGCCCCATTTGAAATACGCCGTCCTCGCCGGTGCCATCTCCGGCGGTGGCCTCACCGTCATCGCCAACGCTCCGAACCCCGCCGGCCAAGCATTGCTCAGCCGCTTCTTCGGTGATGGGGTCTCGCCTCTCAAGCTCGCCATGGGTGCCATCATTCCCACGCTCATCGTTTGTGCATGCATGATGTTTTTCCCCGATCACGAGATTGACAAAATGTTCATCATCGAACACCACTCAGCGGCCGGGGAAATCCTGCCCCCGGCGCCAGCAACCTCTGAAAATCACTAGCACCACCATGTTCACCGGTCTTGTTGAAGCCATCGGCACCGTCCTTGAATTCGAGTTCAAAGGCGAGCAGGCCCGCTTGGTGTTGGAAATCCCCTTCGCCTCGGAACTGGCTCCGGGGGATTCCGTGGCTATCAACGGCTGCTGCCTCACGGTCTCGAATCTTGCGGAATCCGGCACCGCTTTCGATCTCCTCACCCAGACTCTCAATGTCACTTCACTGGGAGAACTGAAACAAGGCTCACTCGTCAATCTTGAGCGCGCCATGATGGTGGGCGATCGCTTCGGCGGCCATTTCGTCCAAGGCCATGTGGATGCCACAGGGGTGCTGACGGAATCGGAAACCCGCGGCCAAGACCATGTGATCAAGGTTTCCCTGCCGCCTGAAATCCACCGCCTTTGTATTGATAAAGGCTCCATCACTCTCGATGGGATTTCCCTCACCATCGCGGAACTCACCCCGGACAGCGCGGTGTTTTGGATCACTCCCCACACGTGGGCCCACACCCACCTCCAAACGGCGAACATCGGCTCCAGGATGAACCTTGAAGTCGATATGCTCGCAAAATACGTGGACAAGCTACTCGCCGCCCGCACGGCCAAGAGCTAACAGGCTTGTAGCTCCGAAAGGGGAGCACACGCGCCCTCACGTGTTCCAGAGTGCGCCCCCGCACCCTGGTGGCTGGGATTGCGGGGCAACGTCGAAACCTTGCAATTCGACTTGCTCGCACTTCCACGAAATGTTTCCGGCGAGGGCGCCGGAAACTGCACGCGGTGGCGCGTGCGCTCCCCTACCTTTCAGACTGCTCATCTGTCTCACTGGAGCCTCTTAACAGACTTGCCCGCTATTTCAACGGCTGATAGCTCTACCGCATGGCAGAAACTCCTCTCCCACCCGCTTTTCCAACATATCGGGAGGCCGTGAAATATTGGTTCAAGCTCGGCTGCATCAGCTTCGGCGGGCCAGCGGGGCAGATCGCGATCATGCATAAGGAGCTGGTCGAAAAGCGACGCTGGATCTCAGAGAACCATTTCCTGCACGCGCTGAATTTCTGCATGTTACTCCCGGGGCCGGAAGCCCAGCAACTCGCCACTTACCTCGGCTGGCGCCTGCACGGCTGGCGCGGTGGAGTGGCCGCTGGAGTCTTGTTTGTGCTGCCATCCGTTTTCATCTTGTTAGGGTTAAGCTGGCTCTACATGGCAGGCGGGCATCTGCCATGGTTGGCGGCGATTTTCTATGGATTACTGCCTGCGGTCATCGCGGTGGTGGCCGAGGCGATCCTGCGCATTGGAAAAAAAGCACTCCGCAGTCCCACGCTCTGGGCCGTGGCGGCGGCTTCCTTCATCGCAATTTATTTTTTCGGCGTTTCCTTCGTCATCATTATCCTCACGGCGGGAATGATCGGATGGATGGGCAAAAGATTGACCCCCTCACAGTTTCCCGATGGCAAAGGCCACGGCTCCGGGGCGGGTTCCAACGAGGAGGGTTTCCTCGCGCTCCCCTCCCCGCCCAAGGCGTCCTGGAAACGCGCGGCGGGCGTCACAGGATTATGTCTGTCCCTTTGGTGGCTTCCCATTCTGGGTGTGGGCCTGTGGCTGGGCTGGGCCAGCACGCCATTTGCCCAAGGCATCTTTTTCAGCAAGGCGGCGATGGTGACATTCGGTGGCGCCTACGCAGTCTTACCCTACGTCGCCCAACAAGCGGTGGAAAACTACGGCTGGCTGACCCAGGCCCAAATGATGGCGGGACTCGGCCTCGCAGAAACCACGCCGGGACCGCTGATCATGGTCTTGCAATTCGTCGGCTTCGTCGGCGGCTGGCAACACCCGGGCGCGTTCACTCCTCTAACATCTGCGGTGATCGGTGCTCTCATCACCACATGGGCCACCTTCCTGCCTTGTTTTCTCTTCGTTTTCCTCGGCGCACCCCACGTCGAGAACCTGCGCTCGCAACCGCGCCTCGGGGCCGCCCTCGCCACCATCACCGCCGCAGTCGTCGGAGTGATTCTCAATCTGGGTGCGCTCTTCGCCACCCACGCCTTGTGGCCTGAGCCGGATCTCCGTTTTGATCCCTTCGTCGCCATAGTGGCCATCGCCGCATTCGTGGCTTTGCAGCGGTTCAAAATCGGCCTGATCCGGGTCATCGCCCTCTGTGCGCTGAGCGGATTGGTCGGGAAAATGATGGGTTAGAAGGGACGGTGGCGTTCTCCACGAAACCATCACTCCCACCGCGCCACGGACGGATCTGTCAAAGCCCTAACAAAGGTCCGAACTCCGACCAAAAGACCCGACATTATCAAACTTGACGCAACGACCCAACCCGCCCGTTGGAATCGAACATTGCCGCGATACGGCCCATCACTCCTTGCGAAAGCGCAGGCTATTGCTTTTTTTTCGGTTCGTCACGAAAATCGGTAAACCCTGAAATCTGGGGAGTTGCCCTGCCACCGGGACCATAAAGAAAGACCACCATCCGTGAGCGAGGATCGTGAAGCCACTGGGTCTCGCAGATTGGATAAAGTTTGTCATCACCGGGAATTCGAAACGCCAGGTTCACCCCGTAGGCCTCGCTGGAATTACTCGGGGCATCGAGGACCACGCGTGACTGGCCCTTCATCGCCAGTGTTTGTTTTCCCACCTGCCCACCAATCGCTTGTGTGGTGAGGTTATACCACATCATCTGCCCTTTGCGGAACTTCGCTTCACCCGCATCAATAATCTGAAAGCGGATGGGAAGCAGCGGACCCGAAGAATCACTCAAGGCAACCAGATAACAATCGGCGATGGTTTCGGCGACTTTTGCCGAGGGCGCACCCGCAGGAACTTCCTCGGGTTTCGAGACCACACCCTTCAGGAGGTAGAGCGTGATGTTACCGCCGGCGATGGTATAGACTTTCGAAAAATTCATCTCGGGAAGCTCGATTTCCTGGCAGGTGGTGCCATCGAACAAATAGAGCTTTTTCGGTGCGTCTTCGGCGGGATTAAGGAACAAAATCCGGCAACTGCGTTTTGTCGCTTTTTCTTGGGCAGACAGCAGTAAGGGAAACATCAGGAAAATAAAAAAGAGTGATCTCATGAATCTATACGATTGTTAGAAATGTTCAGTCAGGTGATTTGCGCAATCCAACATATGCCGCAGGCGGGAACATCATTTCCATAATTCCAAACAAGCGCGAGACGATTTTGTAGATAATTTCAAATCTCTCCCGCTGCCAACCAACGGAAGGAAATAATCTCGTAACGCCGCCCGAACTTTTCATTGATCGGCTTTTTGGCAGGAACCGAACCTGTGCCTGTTGACAAATCGGCGAGAGCGGAGTCGTCCGTGGGGTCCACATAATTGCGGGAACGGCGGACAGTCGCTTCACAGACCGCAGTCGCGATGATCCTGCCGTTCACGCCCGGTTCTCGGGAGTCGCCGTAGCAACGGAGCGTGAAAGTGTCATCACGCACGGTCAGGATCGGGGCGATCGGCCGCAGCACGTCCGCCTGGCGGGTCCAGCCGGGTATGCCATAGATATTGTGGCCCTCGGCGGCCTTGGGAAATGCGTAGCCCGTGGCTGGACCGGGGGGATTCTGAACAGCCACATTGGAGGTTTCCGGTGTCAGGTTGACCTTCAGTTTCTTGAACGGGTCGTTTGAACCCGCTGACAAATTGTTCAGAGCCGTTTGAATGGCACCCGCCAGCGATAAACCGTCAGTCGATGAAAGCTGCCGATTTACAAACTCGGAAAGCGAAAGAAAAGGACCGCGCAATCTCACCTGTTTGACAATTTCATCAGCGAGAAAATCCAGCTGCTCATCGTTGAACACACGGTAGCCCGCATATTCCGCACATTCCGGTTGGGCACCTGATGTGCCCGACTGCTTGGACTCGACGTCGCCTGCAACACTGAAGCGGCTCACCGCATAATTCGTGTCGCCCGATAATGTTGGAGCACCATTCCCATCCATGTGGGGGACCTTCTGGTTGCGGGCATGACCAAGCAGTGCGCGCCATGCGGTGACAGAAGTCGAATTCACATTAAACATTCCTTCAACCTGCAAACGGGATGCGATCGTCTTCCACGAGGTGCCTGCTGCACTTACGTTTTTGGTGAATGCGGCATCGGGATCCAAGACATCTTCCGCGATTGGCTTATACGCCCGGTTCTGTAGTGGCCTGGTGGGATCCGTTAGGAAATCAATGTAGGTTGATTTGATCGTGGACGACGCGGGAGGCGCACCGAAAGCAGCAGGGTGCGGCGCGATTGTTGAGAAAAACCAATCATCGAAGAGAAGGTGATTCAGGCAATATGAATCGTCATTCTGGAGGTTCTCGCCCTTTTTGGCAGAAGCTTCAGCGGCGTTCACCACGACATCCTTCCCAATCAAGGGAGTCGCATCACTGTTCCCCACGATATTGAATGAGTATGGCGGCACCGGATTCTCGTAGCGGGCATCCCAATTCTGCAACTCTCCCAGCGAACTCAAGGGCCGCCCGGGTATTTCGGCGATCACACACCTGGAGAGACCGTCACTGATCTGAAATCCAGTGACGATGTAACCCTTGGTGCCGGTTCCAGGAAGAAAGGCACTGCCTTCCTTCAAGCTTTGGAAACTGTATTCAAAGGTCGAGTTGACATTGTGAAAAACTCCAGGGTAGTCGTAATTGATCGTAAACTCAGCCTTTGACTTCCTGCCCATCGCGGTATAGTTCACGAAAGGGCTGGATTGCACGAATCCTTTCGAGGAAAGGTGGGTGTTGCTGGCCATCCGGGCACCGAAAGTCACCGATAGGAATGGAGTGAGGACGTTAGCACCTTTAGCAAATGAAAGGGGAAGAAACTTATCCACTCCACGGGGTGGATAGTAGGTATTGGCCGCAGCCTTATCATAGATCATTCGATACGCAAGACGGCCTCCGCCCATATCCAAATACATTCCAACACCCTTACCGATATCTTCGAATTCACTATCAAAGGTCATACTTGTGGTGATCACACCGCTCGCGTCGCCGGATTGAGTGGAATCCCCCACGGCCTTCGCGATCGAATAACCTATTCCTTCGAGAGGGCGAAATCCCTCTTTCAAGTTGTTGGAGGCGCCATCCGCGCCGAACACTCGTGTTTCCCCCGGCTTCAAGGTGAGTGGCCCTTTCAAAAAGTAGGAGGCCCCGCCGGGATATATTCCGACA
>JBBRIB010000206.1:0-6035 GCA_038221745.1 Verrucomicrobiales bacterium | reverse complement strand
CCTTTTTTCACGAGGTAATCTGCCAGATCGGTGGCGAGCAGCATCGGATCAGAAGCGGCGGCCTGGCAGTTTTCCTCGCGAAGTTCCATCGCGGAAATCATCTCGGTGTTCACTGCGAGGATGAGACGCAGCGTATCCACGGAATCGAATAGCGGCGGCTTGTCTTCCTGGAGATCCCGATTGTAAGTAAGCGGAAGGCCTTTGACGGCCACCAACAGATTCATCAAATTCCCGACAAGGCGACCAGTCTTGCCACGCGTGAGTTCGCACACATCAGGATTTTTTTTCTGCGGCATCAAGGAGGAGCCCGTGGTGTGGGCATCGGATAGAGCGGCGAAGGCGAACTCCGCAGTACACCAAAGAATCAGATCCTCACTCAGCCGCGACAAATGCACGCCGCAGAGTGAAATCACAAATAACAACTCCGCGATGTAGTCACGATCCGCGATGGCATCCATCGAGTTATAGGTTACGCTATCGAAGCCAAGCTCGGCAGCGATCGCATGGCGGTCCAGATTGATCGTGGAGCCAGCCAACGCACCCGAACCAAGCGGGGAAACATTAAGGCGTTTCCTACAATCCATCAGGCGTGACTTGTCGCGCTCCAACATTTCGACATAAGCCAGAAAGTGATGCCCCGCCGTCACCGGCTGGCCGCGCTGAAGATGGGTGTAGCCGGGGATGATGGTGGCGGCGTATTTTTCCGCACGGTCTAACAGAGCAAGTTGCAGGCCGCTGATGGCAGCCAGCAGGCCGTCGATTTCCGTGCGGGCGTAGAGCCGCGTATCCGTCGCCACCTGATCATTGCGCGAGCGTGCCGTGTGAAGCTTCGCCCCCGCCGCGCCGATGCGCTTGGTGAGCTCGGCCTCGATGTTCATGTGGATGTCCTCGAGCGAGGTCTTGAATTCGAATTTCCCGGCCTCGATGTCCGCGAGGATTTCCCGCAAGCCGCCCTCGATCTGTGAGAACTCGGTTTCCGTGAGCAAGCCCGCCTTCAACTGCGCCCGCGCATGGGCGATGGATCCTGCGATGTCATGCGGGAACAGGCGCCAGTCGTAGGAAATGGATTCGCCGAACTGTTGGACGAGTGACGAAGTATCTTGCGAGAAGCGGCCTTTCCACATGGCTGGTGAGATTTGGGGTGAGGATGAGAATTTTCCCCACACGGTTTGCGGGGCGCCGGGATTTGAATCCAAACCCACGCAAGATGAAACGCGAAAAATGGCCTCAAGTGGAAATCTCGCAAAAACATGGAATTGCTTTTGCCCCCCCTGCGGTAATGAATGGCCGTAGCCCCTCAAATGAAATCTCATGCGGGGCCTCCAATCCATCCCCATCAACCACCAAAAATATGTCACAACTCATTCCCTTGATCAGCTCCGGCACCACCGGCCCACTCGGCGTGCTTCACCTCCCGCGCCTTTGGCAAAAGGCTTCGCTTGGCGCAGCAGGCAAGCTTCACGCGGATTACCCATCCTGCGGCCAAGGCTACGACCAAATGGTGCTCGATGGCCTCGGCCTCGATAAGGCGGCTTTTGAAACCTTCATCGCCACCAGCAAACCCACTTACCCCGAGCTCGAAGCCTGGGTCCTCGCCCAGTCCGGCGGCGCACTCGATTCCGCCGCTGTTGCCAAGCTCAACGCCGCCATCACCGGCTACAATCACTCCGACGATGTCCGCACCGGTATCCTCGCTGCTTCCGGAATCCCGGATCAAGGGAAAATTCTCGATGCCATCAACCTCAACAACCTCGACGATTGGTATTCCTTCCACCAGCAGGAGATCGCCTGAAAAATTTCCGCAGAGCGCCTACCCGCGCTCTGCGGTGACTTGATCTAACAATCCCCCCACTCTTCGCTCCACACTTGATTCTTTGTCCTGCATTCTCGAACCTCCCCCCATGTCCGAGCCTGCACTGACCCCGATGATGGCCCAATATCAGGCCATGCGGAAATCCCTGCCCGCCGACATCATCCTTTTTTACCGCCTCGGCGACTTTTACGAAATGTTCTTCGAGGATGCGAAAGCCGCCGCGCCGATCATGAACGTGGCCCTCACCAAGCGTGGCGGCACTCCCATGTGCGGCGTGCCATATCATGCTGCCCAGGGCTACATCGCCCGCCTCCTCAAGGCGGGAAAACGCGTGGCCATCGCCGAGCAAACGTCCGAACCCGTCCCCGGCAAGCTCGTCTCCCGCGAGATCGCCCGCATTCTCACGCCCGGCTCCATCGATGATCTCACCCTGCTCGATGACCAACGCCCGAACTACCTCGCCGCCGTTTTCCGCCACGGAAAAAACCTCGGCCTCGCCTGCATCGATCACACCACCGGTGAATTCACCATCGCCGAATATTCCGATAGCGGCCAGTTGGAAGACGAACTCGCCCGCATTTCCCCCTCCGAGTTGCTCATCCCGGATCATCAATCCGCCGATTTCGGAGCACTCAAAAATTGCCTCATCTACGAGGGCTACACCTTCCTCCCAGAGCATGCCAGCCAGCTTCTCAAGGACCACTTCAGCGTCCATTCGTTAGACGGCTTCGGCTGTGCGAACCTCCACGCCGCCAGCGGTGCCGCCGGGGGCGTGATGCACTACCTCATCCATCAGCTCCGCCGGAATTGCTCCCACCTCCGCACCCCGCGAGTCCGGGAAAATACCGACCACGTCCTCATCGATGCCGCCTCCCAGCGCAATCTCGATCTCGTCGATTCCCGCTCCGGTAAACAACACACCCTCCTCGGCGTGCTTGATCGCACCGCCACCCCCATGGGCGCACGCCTTCTGCGCGATTGGATCCTCCACCCCCTCCGCGATCTCAAGATCCTAACAGCCCGGCAGGACACCATCGCCGCATTTCTCGCAGAACCCTACCTCCTCTCCAAATGCCGCGAGTCTCTCAAAGGCATCCGCGATATCGAGCGCACCACCTCCCGGCTCTCGCAAAACTCCGGTAACGCCCGCGACCTCCAATCCCTCTCCATCTCCCTAAGCCACATCCCCTCCCTCAAAGAGGATTTCTCTTCCCTAAGTGGCACAGGCGTCCCGCCTGTGTCGGATCACGGGCGTCTCGCCTGTTCCCATCTTCACGAGTTCCATGAGCTGACCACCCTCCTCACCACCGCCCTCGCCGACGAGCCACCCGCAAACCTCCGTGACGGCGGCATCATCCGCGATGGCTGGTCCGCCGAGCTCGATGAACTCCGCTCCGCTGCCCGCGGAGGCAAGGACTGGATCGCCCGCCTCCAGGAAGACGAACGCAAACGCACCGGCATCGATTCCCTTAAAATCAAATTCAACAACGTCTTCGGCTACTTCATCGAGATCACCACCAGCCACCTTGCAAAAGTCCCGGACGACTACACCCGCAAGCAAACCATGTCCAATGCCGAGCGCTACATCACCCCCGCGCTCAAGGAGATGGAAAACAAAGTCCTCGGTGCCGAAGAACGTTCCAAACAGTTGGAAGCCGAACTCTTCACCCAGCTCCGCGCCCAAGTCATCACCCACCTCCCCCAGCTTCAGGAAACCGCCGCCGCCATTGCGGAAATCGATACCCTCTGCGCTCTCGCGGAGGTCGCCCAGCTCCACCGCCACTGCCGCCCCGTGCTCGATGAATCCCGCGCCTTTTTCATCACCAACGGCCGCCACCCGGTCCTCGAACAAACCCTTACCGACGTTAAATTCGTCCCCAACGACACCGAGCTCGACCCCGAGACCGCCCGCCTGCAAATTCTAACCGGCCCCAACATGGCCGGCAAATCCACCTACATCCGCCAGATCGCCCTCATCGCCGTCATGGCCCAGATCGGTGCCTATGTCCCTGCGGAATCCGCCACCCTCGGCCTCGTGGATCGCATCTTCTGCCGCGTCGGCGCCTCCGATGATCTCTCGCGGGGCCAATCCACCTTCATGGTCGAAATGAGCGAAACCGCCCTCATCCTCAACCACGCCACCGACCGCTCGCTCGTCATCCTTGATGAAATCGGCCGCGGCACCGCCACCTTCGACGGCCTCTCCATCGCCTGGTCTGTCGCCGAGCATCTCCACGATCAAATCGGCTGCCGCACCCTCTTCGCAACCCACTACCACGAACTCACCGATCTCGCCAACACCAGGGCCGCCGTCGCCAACTATAACGTCGCCGTGAGAGAGTGGAACGAAGAAATCATTTTCCTCCACAAGATTCTCCCCGGTGCGGCGGATAAATCCTACGGCATCCAGGTCGCCCGCCTCGCCGGCCTCCCGAAATCCGTCGTCGAGCGCGCCAAGTCCATCCTCTCCCACCTCGAACTCCACTCCGTAAAACCCGAAGCCAAAACCCAAGGTCCCAAAGCCAAGAACATGGTCCAGGATCAGGACATCCTCCCCAGACCCAATCCCCCGCAAATGGATCTCTTCGCAGATTTTTAAAACTGGAGCGCGGAATCCAGAGTTTGTGATCACAGACTTCGATAGAGTCGGCGAAGCCTTGACTGGCTGGCCCTGAGGCGATTCATTCCGCATTGCCAATGATTCGAGAAAAAAAAGCGGCCTGCACCACCCAACTTTCTCACCCCGTGGGCTCAGCCGCGAGACGCGGCAGTCACAAAAAGAATACGACCATCATTCGGGGGCAATGATTACTTCGCTTCCCCGCCCTCGCTGCAGCCGTTTTGGCGGATTTCAAGCCCACTATTGACGCAAGACGGAAATAGCATAGACTTGCGCCGTGCTGAAAAGTTTCGCAGATAAGGAAACCGAAAAAATCTGGAATCTCCAGCACTCTAAACGCCTGCCGATCGACATCCAGCAACGGGCCTTGAACAAGCTTGCCATGATCAGCCGGGCCGTCGATTTGGAGGATTTGAAGATTCCACCCGCAAACCGTCTCGAAGCCCTCAAAGGTGATCGACGTGGACAATTTAGTATCCGAATCAATCAACAATGGCGCATCTGCTTCCGCTGGAAGGATGGCGATGCCTACGACGTCGAAATCACCGATTACCATTAAACCAATCACCACCATGGCCAAAGCCCCAGCACCCCTGCGTTTCCCACATCCCGGAGAAATCCTTCAAACGGAGTTTCTCGAACCTATGGGTGTTTCCCAATACCGCCTCGCGGTGGATTTGAAAATTCCCCACAGCCGTGTGACCGCCATCATCCGCGGACGCCGCGCAATCACACCGGACACCGCACTGCGCCTCAGCCGATACTTCGGAACAAGCGCAGAATTTTGGATCGGTCTCCAACAGGAATTCGACCTCCGCAAAGCCCGTGCCGAGTCAGGTGTCGAGATCGAAGCCCAAGTCGTCCCGCTTTCCGCATAATAATCCTCTCCCACCTCGAACTCCACTCCGTAAAACCCGAAGCCACCCTAATCAACCCCTTCGCCGATTTCTAAAACTGGAGCGCGAAATCCAGAGTCTGTGATCGCAGACATTGATTGAGTCGGCGCGGCCCCGACTGGCTGGCCCTCAGGCAATTCATTTCGTATTGCCAATGAATCGCGAAAGAACAGCGGCCTACGCCACCCAGCTTTCCCACCCCATTGGCCCAGCCGCGAGACGCGGCAGCCACAAAGAGAGCGCCCGACTCATGAAGGCAGCCATCTGATGACAAACTATCACAAGACACGCACGGCCTGAACTCCGTTCACGTTCCTTGGCAGCCTCATGGAATTGCCAGCTCGGGGCCGCGCACAAAGTGGAGACGAATGCGCTTTGGCTTTTCACGTTCAACGAAATAACCATACACTGCGTCGCCAACGTCAAACAGCGTGACCGTGGATCAGGGAGTCGCCTTAATGGACTGGCCGAAGACGGGTCAAAGGAATTCTATCGTCTGAAGCGGGTGGAGTAGGATGAGCGAATATGGAGGTCGGACATTTCTGTCCGACAAGCCAATGAGTGGGGAAAGGGAAGCGGCGCGGCCTCTTATATTTCTCAATTCATTGGCTCTGCCGCGAGACGCGTCAGCCACGTTTGGAGAGAAGCGGTGATGCCCACCGCAGTCCAAGGTTCCGCCTGTGGGCGGAACGGGTGCTCATCATGC
>JBBRIB010000205.1:0-6065 GCA_038221745.1 Verrucomicrobiales bacterium | reverse complement strand
AAATGGGGAAGCAGCGGGATAGAGATCTCGGAATTGTTTCCTCATATCGGTGCCATCGCAGATGATATCTGTGTGGTGAGATCGATGGTGACCGAGCAGATCAACCATGATCCCGCACATGCTTTCATGAACTCCGGCTCGATTCTCAAGGGCCGCCCAAGCATGGGGTCCTGGTTGCTCTATGGGCTCGGCGCTGAGTCACAGAATCTTCCCGGGTATGTGGTGATGGTGTCACGCGGGGCTGATGCGGATCAACCGATCTCCGCCCGCCAATGGAGTGCCGGTTTCCTTCCGAGCAAGTTCCAAGGGGTGCAGTTCCAAAGCAAGGGTAGTGCGGTGCATTACGTGGGCAGTCCTGATGGTGTCTGCCAATCCACCCAACGCCAGGTGATCGATGAGATCCAGCACCTCAATGGTGTGTTGCGGGAAGAGCGGCTGGACCCTGAGATCGAGACCCGTATTTC
The DNA here is from genome assembly GCA_038221745.1 of Verrucomicrobiales bacterium. Taxonomy (GTDB): domain Bacteria; phylum Verrucomicrobiota; class Verrucomicrobiia; order Verrucomicrobiales; family Akkermansiaceae; genus Luteolibacter. The sequence continues at coordinate 5,601 of JBBRIB010000205.1, read as the reverse complement.
CCAATATGAAATGGCCTTCCGTATGCAGTCCTCCGTGCCTGAGCTATCAGACATGCGCGGCGAACCGCAACATGTGTTGGATATGTATGGAATCAAGCAGCCGGGCGATGGTTCATTTGCCAGCAATTGTCTTCTGGCGAGAAAGATGTTGGAGCGCGGTGTGCGGTTCGTGCAGCTCTATCATCGCGGTTGGGACCACCATGGAGACATTGAGAAAAAAATGCCCGCCGCCGCCTTGCTCACGGATCAAGCCTCGGCCGCTTTGGTGACGGATCTAAAACAACGGGGTCTGTTAGAGGACACCCTCGTCATTTGGGGCGGTGAATTCGGCCGCACGCCGATGGGCCAAGGCTCTGGCCGGGACCACCACATCAAGGGCTTCAGCCTGTGGATGGCAGGCGCGGGGATCAAGCCCGGGATGGTTCACGGCGCAACGGATGATATGGGCTACTCGGCTGTCCAGGACATTGTCAATGTCCGTGATTTGCATGCCACCTTGTTGCATCAATTCGGAATCGATCATACCCGCTTCAGCACCAAGTTCCAAGGCCTCGACTACAGGCTGACCGGGGTGGAGCCCGCCAAGGCCGTGAAGGCGATCATGGCCTAGAATGTTGGCGCTGCGACGGTGGCGTTCTCCCGCTCTTCGATGCGGCGGCGGAGGATGCGATCGGCGGTTTCCGTGACCATCTCGGCGAGGAGTAGCCAGAGATGGGAGCCTTCGCGATAATCTGCCGGAGCGATGTGTTTCACGCGGCCCGCATGGGTGGAGAGTTGGAAACATTTCCTGAATGAACGCCCGGATTGATCCTCGGGATTGTAAACCGCGATGCCTTGGCCACCGTTGCGGGTCATCACCGTGAAACAAGGCACATCCGTCGGGCCATCGCCCACATACACCATGTTTTCGAAAGGAATCGGTCGTTGCTCGGCGGGCATGTGGTCGTTCACATCCTGATCGTAGCCGAGCATGCCTTTATTGATGCGGAAGAGGTATTGCGTCTTGGTGGTGTGAGAGATCACACGCTTGGGGAAACTGATGCGGCCCTCGGCATCTTCGCCAAATTCGCAGCCGAACATGGCTTTTACATAGGGCCTGAGGCGCGAGCCATCCAGCAGCGCCTTGAGCCCCGATGAAATGATGTAGTGCTCCACCTTGACGCCGGCCAGCTCATGCTCCGGCCGCAGAGCCGCTTTGGGCAGTGCTTCAAACAGCTCGGGCAGCCCTGGGAAAAAATTCAAACCTGCACCCAATTCAGTGAGGCGGACGTTGGTCACGTTGTCCATGCCGAGGTAATCGAGCAGGCACTTCATGTAGGCCAGCTCACCATCCCATTTTTGATCGTGGACGAGGCTGTTGCATTTTTTCCAAAATTGCGCCGGATCGATCCCGAATTCCGGGAAAACCACATCATCCTGCATGTAGCGGGGGCTGAGTGTCTGGTCATAGTCATAAACCAGTGCGATGATGTTTTGAGGAGCGGCCATGCAGTCACAAGCAAGCAATCGCCGAGCCAAGCGACAAGGGGGAAATCCAAGCGGCGCAAGATTGGCAGGCAAATCGAGCTTGCCGCCGCTGTCCAAGCGAGTGAGTCTTCGCCCTTTCCACGATGCGCTACCTTCCTTATTACAAGTATCTCCGGCGGGTGAAGTGGCATTTCGCCGGGGGGGTGATCGCTGGAATCGTGTATGCCGCCGCAAGCGGTGCCGGCATCCCTTTGATGGTGGATACGATATTTCCCATCCTTTTCAACGAAGCCTCCAGTGGCAAAACCGGGTGGTATAGGGTCTGGATCGAGAGCATGCTGGGAGCGGTATCCCAAGAGACGCTGCTGCTTGTTTCGTGTTTGTGGATTCCGGCGATATTCCTGGTGCGTTCTCTCGGTTCATATTTGAATTCCTATCTCATCCAATACGTCGGCCAACGGGTGTTGGAGGATATCCGCGTGGATCTTTTCAAGAAACTCCAGACCCTGCCCCTATCGTTTTTCAAGAAAAATACCTCGGGCGATCTACTGGCAAGATTGATGAGCGACACCGCTGTCTTACGGCAGATTGTGGCCAATGTTTCCAGTGATCTGATCAAGCAACCCATCACCTTGATCTCGGCACTCGGCTACCTGATTTACAAATCCATCACCGAGCACAGTTTCTTTATCGCGCTGATCGCCCTGGCCACTGTTCCCATCTGCATTCTAGTGATCCGCGCCGCTGGCAATAAGCTCGCGCGGCGCGCCCGGAGCCTTCAAAGACAAGGTGGCACCCTGACGGCGGCACTCTCCGAGGCCCTGCAGGCACCCTTGGAAATCCGTGCTTACAATCTAGAGGAAAAGCAAGTCAAGGGGTTCCAAAAGCGCATTTCAGACATGTTGAAACTGACGATGAAGGTGGTGAAGTATCGCTCGATAATTTCTCCGTCTATTGAAATTGTGGCCGCCGTGGGATTCGCATTCGCTTTGTATCTCGGAGTGCGCTCCGGGTTGAGCCAGTCTCAGTTCCTCGCGCTCGGGGCCGCTCTGTTCATGGCTTTCGAACCCATCAAAAAACTCGGAACCATTCATTCCCAGTTCAAACAGGCCGATGCCTCCGTGGATCGGATCGAATACATCTCCAATCAAATCGATCACCTGACAGAGCCCGCCGTGCCGCGCGTGATCGAGGCCCCCGCGGCAGCCATTGCGTTTGAAAATGTTTCATTCGCCTACATTGATGAGCCGGTGCTCAGGGAGGTGAGCGTGCGCATTCCCATCGGCCAAGTGGTGGCCCTCGTCGGCCCCAGCGGTGCGGGGAAATCGACCTTCGCGCACTTGATTCCGCGTTTTTACGATCCTCAATCCGGGCGTGTCACCTTCGATGGTGTGGACATCCGGGAGTTCTCGAAAAAGGATCTCAGAAACTGCATTGCCGTGGTCCCGCAGACGCCCACGCTTTTCATCGGAACCATTGCCGAAAATATCCGGGTCGGTAAGGCGGATGCGGGTGATGAGGAAGTGATCGCCGCCGCGCACAAGGCGAATGCGGATGAATTCATCCGCGGGATGCCACAGGGCTATGAGACGCAGGTGGGTGAACGCGGCGAATCTCTCTCGGGCGGCCAGCGGCAACGCATCGCGATTGCGAGAGCCTTCCTCAAAGATGCGCCCATCCTCATTCTGGATGAGGCCACCAGTGCTCTGGATTCGGAAAGTGAAGGGAACATCCAGCAGGCTCTGGCCGCACTGGTCAAAGGCCGCACCACTTTCATCATCGCCCACCGCTTCAGCACCATCACCATTGCTGATCGCGTCCTAGTCTTCCAAAACGGCCGAATCATGGCTGATGGAAATCACCAGACTCTGCGTGAAACGAATGCGGTCTATCAGGGAATGATCCGTAGCCAACTGCTGGGCACGCCGGAACAAATCTAACGGCGTCCTATCACTTGGGCGGATTGAGTTTTTCCAGATACTTCTGGAAGAGTGGTTGCCAATCAGACGGTGGTTCAAGGTAATCCGGCACTTTTTTGAACCACTCGTAGCCATTTTCCTGATAGGTCAGCCAGCCAGCGCCTGCCAGCGGAATTAAAAGAAGCAGGCCCGCCCATTTCCATTTCCGAAGAACCATGGCCGCGATGAGGAGGACGCCGAAGGTGAGGATTCCAATATAGACGGCTTTCCGTTCCTTGTTTTTCTTCGCATCGCCTTCTTTCTTTTTGTTAACGCGGACTTCCTTTTTGGTAGTCACAAGATTTCCATACTCGGCGCGCGGCATCCATTTGCCATCGTAATAGACCTTGCCATCCTTGAAACCCTTTTGAATATCCGCCATCCGTTCCAGCCGGGAAGCAAGGAGCGGTGCCGCTTTCGTAAACTGCTCGGCAAAGGCGGAGAGCTCTTGGTAGCTCCGCTGCATTTCCACGTAATCCGCTTCTTCGGTGAACTGCGTCATCGGCCGATCAGGAAAAGCGATGTAACGGAAAAATTGCCCCGTATTGAATGATAGCCTCTGGCCATCACTGAAAAACCGCGTCACGGGCCCGGTGCTTTCCACGCTGCTGTAAATCACTGCGTTCGCGGCGGCATCGCCATGGAAGGGCTGCCCCTTCCAAACAAGAATTCCAGACTCTCCATGTGCGGTGAGCCAAGAACCGAACAAAACCACCAACCCACAAAGGCAGGCCCGGAATGTTGCAACTTGGGAAGGAAGCAAGGATTTGCTTTGAGCCGTTTTCTGATTCGCTGTTACCATCACACTGGAAGATCTAGCAGGAGGCAATTTCTGAAGCAATTCTTTAGTTCCGCCAAGCGATGGGGAAATTCCCCATCAAGGGGTCCACAACAGTGGGACACGGTAGCTGGCAGAAGGATTGGTGCGCTTGAAAAACGCGGCTTCAGCGGGATTGAAAATCGAAACGCCGTTGGAGTCCGGGCTGTTTGGGATGACCTCGCGCCACTGGTCTGCCAGAGTCGGATGATCGAGGAAATAGAAAACCCGGAACGCGTTGTTTTGATAGAGATGGATCTGATCGGCCTGCTCAACGTTGGTTGAAGGAACAAAGGCTGCCAAAGGATCTAACAAGCCACGGGAAGCCGGGCTGGCGGCGATGGGGAATGGCGAGCCAAGGAGATTTAATCCGGCTTTCAATGGCTGGATAAATGGATTGGCGCGCACTTGCCCCTGCATCACCAGGCGGGTTGAAGGGGCGGCGAGCGGACGCTTCAAGAGCATGCCTTCACCAGGCGCGATCACCCTGCCATCCTGATCACCGCCGCCGGGCATGAACGCACGCCATTGGAAGGTGGAGAACCGTGGGCGGGCATCCAAGAGATAGAAGAGATCAAAGCGACCGGTGGTTCCATTGTTGGTATAGAACTGCACTTGGTCCGCCGCGCCGGGATCGGTGCTGCCTTTGAAGAGGGATTTCGCAAACACTCCGGCCAAGGTATGATGAGCCGCGAGGACGATCTGTGCTCCTGTGAGGTTCGGGAGGACGGCAAGGGTATTAAGCGGGGAAGCAGGGGCGATTGTGATCTCTCCGGCAGCGGAAGCGGCGTATTCGAAGCGGTTTCCGGCAGAAGCACCTGAGCTGACCTCTACGAAACCGCGGAAGCCTGGAGGCACGGACGGCGTGCCGTTCACGAAAATTTTGTTTCCAGAAACTCCGGTCACTCCCGAGGAGAAGAGGGGAGTCTCACGGAAGGGAACTCCGAGAGTGCGTGAAGCGGCTCCCAGTGAGATCCCCTGCCAGCCTAACGGAAGTGTCACTTGAGAGAGGCCGTTGCGAGTGACTCGAAGCCGCACGAAGCCGCTGTCCAACGAGAGACCCGGACTGCTTTGAAGATTGTCAAAACGCGCGATTTCAATACCATTGCCAGGAACCTGCACACTGCTTACCGAGCTGGCCGTCCATGAAACCAGATCAGGGCTCGTCATGGCCTCGTAAGTCACATCGGTCAGGCCGACAGGACGGCGCACAAGCAGGGCGACCGACCCGGGAAGCTGCTCCAGCGTCAATGCATCGGATGCAGGGAATGCTCCACTGTTGGGAATTCCATCGAGCGAGTATTCCAGAAGATCCGGCAGTAAATCCCCGTCGGCATTTGAAGCAGGATTGCCATCGGT
>JBBRIB010000204.1:0-6077 GCA_038221745.1 Verrucomicrobiales bacterium | reverse complement strand
ACCCGACGCACGAGCTGCCAGCTTCATGTATCGCGAAGCCTGGGAACGCGGTCTAAAAACCACCTATTACCTCCGCACGTTGAATAAGAGCACCATCGACAGCGCCAGCCGCGACCGTAGGCCAACAGCAGCCGCCGCCGTAACCATCAAACCCGAAGTCACCGAGTCCGAAAAGTTGGCCTGCTCGATAGAAGCCATGCGCACCAACGGCACCTGCGAAAGCTGCCAGTAGATTGTGTGCAACAATGAGTGGGCTTATAAGTAATAGAAAATGGCCAAAGTCCTAGCAGAGATACGCTTTGCCGAGGAAATCGAAGCTTTTAATCGTGCTACTGCAGAGATTTTAGAAAAATCCGATAGGACGCGAGTTGTGTTACTAGGCGCAGAACTTGACCGAATACTAACATTGCTACTCAGAGTCTTTCTAATACCATCAAACACTAAAAAAGATCTTCTGCTTGAATCAAATTCTACATTTTCTACACGCATAGAACTGGGATATCGGACAGGATTATTAAAACCAGATTGGGTTCATGACCTGCGGATCTTAAATATCATCCGAGATGTTTTTGCACATGGCAAAGCGGGGTTACACTTAGAAGCAAGTCCGCATCAAGAAATGTGCTTCCAACTTATAATTGGATCCAATTGGATTGCGGCTTCCGGAGATGAACCCAAGCGTGGAGGAAACGCGCCAACAAGGTTCGTCGCAACTATAGTAGTTTTGGCGTCAGAGATGTTGTGTGCAGGTGCCTCACTAACTAAAATTGATGAGCGCTGGAAAATAATATCTGATGCTGTGACAATTGTTAAAAATCCCGAGGAAACCGAGATTTGGAAAGCAAGAAAATGACTCCCGAAGAATTGTCCGGTGGCCTGAACTATATCAATCGCGTCTTAAATGAGTATACAAAGGAGGATGATCGTTCAGCGGCGACTTTGGTTACCGCGGAGCTCGATGCGCATCTTTTAAAGCTCCTTACTGAAAATCTGTTGCCCCATGTTGATTATGTCAGTTCGCCGCTGTTGGGTAGAGGAGAACCACTTGAAGCGTTTGGTGCTCGAATCGAGCTTGCATATCGCCTTGGCCTTATTCCTCTGGAATTTCACCATGATCTTCATTTAATCCGAAAAATACGGAACGAGTTTGCACATGGACGAGCAGGAATTTCCTTCCGCGAGGGTAAAGTTGAAAAATTGGCTAGTAAGCTGCTTGTGGGTAGACGAGCACTTGAAAAAATGAATATCCCCAAAATTGCTTCAGAAAAGATTTTTCATAGCCGAAATTTATTTTCTATGACCGCGACGGTTCTTCTTCCCCAGATTTTTATACTTACCGCGCGAGTTAAACGTGTTTAGCCCCAGTGGCCGGAATACTTTACTTAACAACCAGAACAATAATAGTCACCCCGACGCGGCCTCGTGGCCAACATTTTTTTCGCGCTGTCACGGGGCGAACGTCTGGGACCAAACCGGGAAACGATTTGTGGACTTTGCCGGGGGCGTCGGCGCCATCCTGCTCGGTTACGGCGATAAGGATATCGAACGCGCCTTGCGGCGGCGGCTATCATCCGGCACATATTGCACACTCGTCAATCCCGACGAAAACGCCCTCGCCAGCCGCCTTCTCGATTTACACCCGTGGGCTCACCGGGTCCGTTTTGCGAGGGGAGGCGGGGAGGCCATGACGATGGCTGTCCGGATCGCGCGAGCTGCCACTGGACGCAGCGGCGTGGCTTTCTGCGGCTACCACGGGTGGCAAGATTGGTACCTCGCGGCAAACTTGGCGGACGACTCGTCGCTCGATGGGCATTTGTTACCAAGATTGCAACCGCTGGGTGTGCCACGCGAACTCCGCGGTACTGCCGCCCCCTTCCGATACAATGATTTTGCGTCACTCGAACGTGCCCTGTTGCAACTCAATGACGAGCCGGCAGCGATTGTAATGGAGCCGATGCGGTCATACTTTCCCGAGGACGGGTTCCTGCAAAAGGTTCAGGCGTTGGCTGCATCAAAAGGAGCTGTATTCATTTTGGATGAAGTCACCAGCGGTCTGCGATTTGGCTTCCCCGGTGCGCACAACCGCCTCGGAATCGAGCCGGACCTCGCCGTGTATGCCAAGGCGATCAGCAACGGCTTCGCTTGTGCAGCCGTGGTCGGCACCGACACCGTGATGGATGCAGCATCCTCAAGTTTCATCTCGAGCAGCTATTGGACGGAGGGCATGGGAACCACCGCCGCGCTCGCCTGCCTGCAAAAAGTCGAAAACCTGGACGCCTCGGCCTGGATCTGGAAAACCGGAGAGGCTTTTGTTTTGGATCTCATCCGCGTCGCCTCTGCCCACCCTGAATGCAAGCTCTTGGTTGGCGGGATGCCACCCTGCCCTTCGCTCGCATTCGGTCTGGGTGAACACGCCGCCGCCGCACGCGCTCTCATGATACGCGGGCTGGTAAGCCGGGGGTTTCTGGCTTCGTCCCAGATCTACCTAATGCTCGCACACACCGACGATGACAGACAAAGTTTCCTCAGCGCCTTGGATGAATCCCTTTCAGAGGTCGGAAAGGCTGTCTTGGAAGGTCGGCTCGTCCAGACCGATGGGGGGGCTGGGGTCAATCAATTCGCGCGCTTGGCATAATGGGTATTCCATCAGGGACTGGATCGTATCGCTGGATCGGGAACATCGAAATTTGAATGGGTCACCTGGCGGGGGAACGTGGTTCGGAGATTCGGAAGCTGGTGACTAAAAAACTTTCATCCGGGCCTACTCCGATCACGGTTCGGATCGAAAGGGCAGAGCGGGGAGTGCATATCGATTGACGTAGTAGGACCACGCATAACGCACGGCTATTGGATTCGGAACCCTGGAGGCGGACACGACCACTTCAGCGCCGCGATCACCTCGGGACCTTTTTTTCCTCGCTCTTTTTCAACATTACTGGCTTGGAAAAGACCGACAGATTGCCAGAAGTGAAGGTGAATCAGGCTTGCCCCTTGTCTCCCGTTCAGAACATGGAAATCCCTACTGGTTATATTTCCTTACCTGTCTAGCTTTTCTTGCGCGTGCCCGTTGCCAGACATATTCTGCTTCAAAACCCGATCTCCGCATGTTTCCCGAGCCAAACCTCCAACCACATTTTTTCTGATGGGCCAGTCGATTCCATTAACATGCGGCCCCCAGTTGCCGATGCTTACAGGGAAGCCCTTCGCCGGAAGCAAACCCACGCCCACGCCTGAAACCATGCATTACTGGGACGGATGCAAGGCCGGGAAGCTCCTCCTTCAGCGCTGCTGCGACACCGGAAAGGCTTATTTTCCCCCGCGTCCTTTCAGCCCCTACACAGGAAGCCGCAAGGTGGAGGTTTTTGAGGCTTCCGGCCGTGCAAAGCTCTACAGCTATGTTATCCACCATCGGCCGGTCCCCGGCTTCGAGCCACCTTACGCGATTGCCGTGGTGGAGTTGGAGGAGGGACCGCGAATGATGACGAACATTCTCGATTGTCCCCAGACGCCCGAAGCGTTGGAGCTGGATATGCCGCTGGAGGTCGTCTTCCTTCCGATTGATGACGAGGTTTCTTTGCCATATTTTCGTCCCGCAAGGAGGGAGGGATGAGGGGATTCCAGTCTGGCTCGATTGCGGTGGCGGGAGCTGCTGAGACCACCCTCCTCGGGGAGATCCCGGGCATGTCGCAGATCATGCTCCACGCCGACGCGGCGCTCAATGCCATGGAGGATGCAGGGCTGCGTCCCAAAGATATTGATGGGGTCGCCTGTGTCGGTCAAATGATGCCCCAACAGATCGCTCACTACCTTGGCATTGCCCCCCGATGGGTTGATGGCACGACCGTGGGCGGATGCTCTTTCATGCTACATGTCCGGCATGCTGCCGCAGCGATCTCGGCCGGATATGCGGATACGATTCTTATCACCCACGGCGAAAGCGGAAAATCCCGAATCAACGCCACCCCGCGGCCGGCTGAGCCCGAGAGTTTGAGCGGCCAGTTCGAGATGCCCTATGGACCATTGGGGCCGGCGACGCTGTTTCCGATTCCTGTTCTGCGCTACATGAAAACAACGGGCACCACCCACGAGCACCTCGCGCGGGTGGCGGTCGTCCAGCGCGAGTGGGCGTCCAAGAATCCCCGTTCCATGTTCAAGGATCCCATCACGGTCGAGGATGTGCTGAACAGCCGGATGATCGCCTATCCGTTCCGGCTTCTTCAATGCTGCCTGGTCACCGACGGCGGCGGGGCAATCATTATGACGAGCGCGGAACGGGCGAAAGATCTGAAATCCACGCCGGTTTACATTCTTGGAAGCGGCGAGAGCGTGGAAACCACGATGGTTTCGCAGATGGCGGATTTCAACTCCTCGCGTGCGTTCCGCACCTCCGGGGCTGCGGCATTTGAGATGGCCGGAATCCGGCATGCGGATGTCAACCACCTAATGATTTACGACGCATTTGCCCACTTGCCGCTCTTTGGTTTGGAGGACTTGGGGTTTTGCAAGCGGGGAGAGGCGAAAGACTTCATTTGGGAGGGAAACACCCGGCCCGGCGGCAAGCTCCCCATGAACACGAATGGGGGCGGCCTTTCCTACACCCACACCGGAATGTATGGCATGTTCGCTTTGCAGGAAAGCATCCGGCAGGTGAGGGGCCTGGCTCCGGCCCAAGTCCCCGGCGTAAATATCTCTGTTGCACATGGGGTGGGAGGAATGTTCTCCTCCTCGGGGACGATTATTTTTTCCAGTCAACAACCATGAGCACGACCATCAACCCCATGACCTTGGAAGGCCGCACGATTCTCGTCACAGGCGCAGCCCAGGGAATAGGAAAAGCCATCAGCAGGCTGTGCTCGGATCTCGGGGCCAATGTGGTGCTGGCGGATCGCAATCTCGAAACGCTCTCTCAAACTCTTGCGGAGTTTCCATCCGAGAGAACCATGGCGTGCGACGGAAATGTTTCCGATGAGAGCTTTGCCGCGGATTGCGTCGAAAAGGTCGTCGCACATTTCGGCGCGCTGCATGGCCTTGTTAATAATGCCGGAATCATCCGGCCGGCTTTGATCGAAAAAATGACTGAGCCGCAGTGGCGGGAAGTGCTCGAGGTGAATCTGACCGGCTGCTACGTGATGACTCAGGCCGCTGGGCGTCACATGCTGGCGAGGGCCCGCGCCGCGTTGCCTCAGCCCACGGGGACGACCGGGTCCATCGTGAATATTTCCTCGACCGGCGGCAAAAAAGGCTCGTTCGGGCAGGCCAATTACGCGGCGGCCAAGTCGGGGATCTTTGGCCTGACCATGACAGCAGCCCTGGAGTGGGCAAAATATGGAGTCCGATGCAATTCGGTGGGGTTCGGAACTGTCGTGACCCAAATGAGCGAAGTGATCCGCAGTGAGAAATTTTCCACCCAGACCCTTGCCCGCATCCCACTGGGCCGCTTCGCCGAGCCTCATGAAGCCGCCAATATGGTGGCCTTCCTTCTTTCCAACGCCGCCGCTTATATCACCGGAGAAAACATGACGGTTTCCGGCGGCCTTCATATGCAGCCATGACAAATAAACGGATGTTACCCTTGGATGGAGTGCGGGTGATCGAGGTTGGCACGGCTCTCGCCGCGCCCCTCGCTGGAACCATGATGGCCGACATGGGAGCCGATGTGATCAAAGTCGAAAAGCCCGACGGCGGAGACGATGCACGGCTCTGGGGGCCACCGTTCGGACCGGATGGTGTCACAAGTCTTTATTTTCACAGCCAAAACCGCAACAAGCGCAGCATCGTTTTGGACCTCAAGTCCCCGGCAGGCGTCGAAGCATTGCACCGGCTCTGTGAAACGGCGGATATCTTCATTCAAAACCTGAGGCCTGGCATTGTCGAAAAATGCGGAATCGGAGGGGAGGCGATGTGCCAGCGTTATCCGAGGCTGGTCTATTGCAATATCTCGGCCTATGGCCAAACCGGTCCGATGCGCCTTCACACGGGCTTTGATCCGCTGTTGCAAGCTTATGGAGGAATGATGAGCATGACCGGACGGCCCGAGGAGGAGCCCAATCTTTGCGGCGCATCCATCAATGACAAGG
>JBBRIB010000203.1:0-6105 GCA_038221745.1 Verrucomicrobiales bacterium | reverse complement strand
CGATGGCAACGAAAGCATGGGCAAAAGGAAACTCATTGGAAAAAGATAGTTGGAATTTCCCCGAGGCCCCCGTTGAATCGCGGCGGACCTTCTCATGCTCGCCTTCTCCTCATGCTGGAACAACAGCCGCCACTCGGACGGCGAAAAGATGATCGAAGAGATCGTCGAGCTGGGATTTCACCACATCGAGCTCTCCCACGGGATGACCATTGCGAAGCTGCCGGGAATTCAAAAAGCCTTCAAGCGTGGAATCTTCAAATGCTCCGGAGTCCATAATTTTTTCCCCTCGCCCGTCGAGGTGATGATCGATGCTCCAGATGCTTACGAGTTCACTTCACACCGTGCTTTTGACCGCCAGCGGGCCATGGAGATGACGCTGCGGACCCTGGATCTGGCGGCTCAGTTCGAGGCCAACTATCTCGTGCTCCACATGGGTTCCGTTCCGCTGAGTTCGAAAAAATTCACCAAACCCCTCACCTCCATCGTTGCGCGAGGCGGGCAGCACAGCTCCGATTACATCAAAGCAAAAATCGCCTTTGTGAAAAAGCGCGAGAAAATCGGCCCGCTTTATTTCAATCGTGCCATCGAGGCCCTGACAACCCTCGCGGATCGTGCTGCGGAACTCGGAGTCAAGCTGGCAATCGAGTCTCGTTCCCGCTTTGAAGATATGCCCACCGAACGTGAAATGATGGCTCTCCAAGCGCACTTTGCGGCTCACCTGCAGGTGGGCTATTGGCATGATTTCGGCCATGTGCAGCTCAAACACAATCTGGGATTGTTAGACCACCATGAATGGTTGGATAAGGTTTCCCCCTATCTCATCGGCGGTCACGTTCATGATGTGGAATGGCCGGCGCGAGACCATCGGGTGCCGTTTTCCGGCACGCTGGATTACGCCCCGCTGCTCAAGTATTTCCCGGCGGACTGCCCATTGATTTGGGAGCTGAGCCCGACTCGTGAAACCTCTGAAATTCGCACGGCTCTCGCACGTTGGAAAAATGAATTTCCGGAACGATGCTAGTCGATCACGGCGCAGCATCTTGTTTATGTTCCCTCGCCAGATGAATTTCCAGGGGGTGTTCCGCGCTCAAATGTAAGTCACGCTGTGGAAATGGCACACCGATGCCCTGCTCCTCAAAACGCTTTTCGATGATCAAGCGCAAGTCACTTGCGACGATCCCTCCGTTCGCAGAACCCGCGAGATCCAACCAGAAATACAGATGAAAGATCAAATTACTTTCACCAAAGTCTTCAAAAACCACGTAGGGTTCCGGATCTTTACAAATCAAGCCATGCCGTGAGGCGGCCTCAATGAGAACCTCCATGACTTTCTGCGGAGCTGTTCCATAGGCCACCCCCACGCGCAAGGTTCGGCGGACTTTTGAACTTGAAAGCGTCCAGTTCGTGACCCGGTTCTCCAAAAACAAGGAGTTCGGCACCAGCGTTTCCATATCATCCGCATTCCGGATGATGGAAGAACGGGTGTTGATTTCCACCACTCTACCGATAAAGCCATCCACCTCCAACAAATCTCCAACACGAATTTTTCTCTCAAATAAAAGTATAATTCCACTGATGAAATTCTTGATCAACGTCTGCATGCCGAAACCAAAGCCGATGGCCAGCGCACCACCGAAGAATGCAAACGCGGTGAGTGGTATGTTGAGCAACGAGAACGAGCCGAGCAGCAGGAAAAAACCGACGACGAGCATGAGCCAATTCCGAAGGGTTTTAGCTTGGGCCTGAGCCACATGTTTGCGGGAGACCAATACAAGCTGGATGCGGCTGGCGATGCGGGAGATGACGAAATAACCGAGAGCGAAGAATAACAAGGCTCCTAACAACATTCCCAGGGTGACGGGAGCCTTGCTGATGACAGTCCGGCCATCGATCTCTGCCTTGTTTTCAAAGGTCATGAGTTCAAAGGACCAGATTTTCTTGAGTCCTTCCCACACCTTGAATCCAATGTTCTCCACCCGCGCCATCAGCCCTTTAGCTTGATTTGCGGGAGCATATTCATCCAACCAGCGGGTTACCAGCCTGCGCTGCGCGCCCGCTGCTTTGGAAAGACGCTGGAGCATGGTAAGTTTCTCACTCTTTGCCGCCCGCTGCTCATTGATCAGAGCAAATGTCGCGTCCTCGGAGCCGATGGATGAAGCGCGGGATTCAAGGTTGCTGAGTTCGGCGCTTGTGTCGGCGATTTCACCGCTCAACACGCTGATCCATGCTTGGAGGCGATCCTGGATTTGAGAGATCACCTGGATTCGCCCGGCCCGTTCCGAGGGAGTTTTGGCCTGAATGGCGAGGCTGCGGTTCGAGTAAAGTTTGACGAGTAGATTCTCCAATTGCACGAGTCCTTCATAGCTCTCGCTCACGGATTGCAGCGCATCCACACGGTCCTCGGTGACGCGTAGCCGGAATTTAGCAAGTTCCAGCAGTTCTGGGGCTGGGGCTGGCTCGATGGCTTTCGATAAGATTTCCGCGATTTCATTCTGCGCCTTGTCACGATTGGCGATCGCCACTTTCAGACGCTTGGAACTGGCAACGAATTCTTTTTCAAAACCGACCCTCCGCTCATCCGAGAGCTTGTTGACTTGTGCAAGATCACTATCGATGAGCCTGCTATTGGCATTCGCTCTCGTTAACTTTCGCTCCATTAACTCGAGATCCATGCCCAATGCGGTGATGCGGTCCTTTTGGATCGCGCCATTGCCCTCCGCGACCGTCGCCCGCACACCTAACAGCCGCAACGCTTCGAGTGCTGAATCCAGTTGCCACTTTGCCGAGTCCGAATCCTGAACCGCTTCCTTAACCGCGTTGATGCCGCTGTTCACTTGGCCTTCTGCCGCTTTAACCTCTCCCATCGTGGATGCCAACAACCTCTCAAAATTCGCCAGCGAGGCTTGCGCGGATTTCAAGGCGGTTTTTGTCAGATATTGCTCGTTCAGCAACTCATCCACCATGAACAATGAATAGGGAGGTGGTTCACTAAATCCAGTCCAAGCCTTGGCAGCGGCCTTGGAATCTTCAAACACTTTTCGGGCATCTTTCGCTGCGGCGACATTCTTGGTCGCCCGGCTGAGTAACAGCGTCAGTTGCTCCAAATTTCGCCGACGGAGATCCGATTGCCCCTCGGTGATCAATGAAGGCAGGGCGGATGCCTCCAACCGGGTCAAGGTCGCCTTCGCCTCTTGCCGCCATTGTTCGTAGCGGGCGAGGGTCTGCTCTTCGGTTTCAGGCTCCAGGGGCTTCGCAGGGTTCGTCCCATCGATAGTCCCTGTGAGTCCTGGAATCTGACCATGGGAAATGGCTGCTCCCATCAGGGAAAAACCCAAGAGGGCGAGCAACCCAGTGATAAAGAAACGGTGGAGTTTGAAAAGTTTCATCAAAAAGAACAGGCGCCATGGAGAGCGCGGCCCGGAGAGAGTCAGGCGCGATCCACAGGTGATCAAGCAGGAATCGGCCCTGCTTGAGCGGGTGCGTGACAAAAAATCAAGGAGCGGCGAAACGTGTTCGCGTGAGGGTGAAATGCCAATGAGAAGACCCTTGGGACACCCCATTGCTTCGACATTCGCCCGGGTGGACACGTTCCGCCCCTCCTTGGAGGCCCAGCGCGGCGCGTTTCTTGTCTAGGATCACTTTTTGTCCTGTGCCCAGCTTGAGCCTTACACAAATTTTGGACTTGCGCCAAGGAGGCACAAAGCGAACCTCGCGAATGTTTTTTAAACTCACCACCCCCTTGGTCCTGCTAGGCCTTTCCATCAACGCATTTGCTGAGACTCCCACCGTCCCCGGTTTTGATGTGAGCGAAGCTTGGTTCAACTACACCGAAGGCATGGACTTCCAGGATCGGGACGGAAGCTTGAATACGACGAGTTTTGAACTCCGCTCCATGCTCTCCAAGCCGCTTGTTCCATTTACCGGCCTCAACATCATCCCCCAGTTCCGGTATGAACTCACATCGCTGGATTTCGACGGAGCAACTTCACCTCTCCCCCTTCGTGACGAGGATCTTCACACACTAAGCTTGGGTCTTTTCGCCCTGAAAACCGAAGAGTCATCCCCTTGGGTCTATGGAGGATTCGCCAATATGGACCTCGCGAGTGATTTCCAAGACATCGGAGGCGATGACTTTACTTTCGACGTTGCTGCCTTTACGGGCTACCGATTCAGCGATCAATTCACCTTGGCTGCGGGGGCGGCCGTCATCAACATCAATGGTGACACCCAGGTCTTTCCAATCATCAATTTTGACTGGCTGATCAGCGACAAATTCCGCGTAGGCCAATACGGCCCAATTTTTATTGCCGCCTACACTCCTGATGGCGATTGGTTGGTTTCGGTGCGAGGAGAACCTGTCGGCGGAATTTGGAACATCACGGACGACGGCGGAGAATCCCACTCGATTGACATTTCAAGTTATCAAATGGGCCTCTACCTGAGCCGCCGCCTCACCGGGCAACTTTGGCTTTCGGCGGGCGCAGGTGCCAGCTTTGGCAACGAAATCAGGCTCACCGAACCCAACGGCGACAAAATCTTTGCCGAGGACCTGGAAACCGGACTATTCGGACAAATCGGCCTGCGCTTGAAGGCTTGGTGAGCAAGAATCCATTGGATTTTCAAGCTCACCTTTGCGGGTGCCGCCAAGGAGGTCATTTCCCATTTCCAACAAGAAATCTGAATTCTCCGGTGCTGCGGTTCTGCCGGATGACGATGATTTGGTTGCAGATTTGGATGAAACACGCCAACTTTCCGGCGTGCCACACCAATCCAACTCCCATGAGTCCCGTGAGGAAGTGATGTTTTTTGACACCGATTGCGGTGGAGTCGTGCACAACATCGCTTATTTGAGAATGATTGAAACCTGCCGCACCCGCCTCGCGGCCAAGCTCGGCATGGATTTGCAAACGATGTCCAAAACCCACCTTTACCCGGTGGTGACCCGCACTGAGATCGATTACAAGCGCCCCGCCAAACTAGGCGATTGGATCTCGATCCGTGGGCGGCTCGATGAGGTTTCCCGGGCGCGCTTCTGGTGCGCCTTTGAAATGATCCGTGAATCGGACGGAGCTACGCTCGTCACCGCCCGCCAAGCGCTCGCCTTGGTGCAGATGCCCGAGGGTAAGCCACAGCGTTTGCCGGAATTTATCAAATTGCAAATCCCCGCAAGTCGGAACACCACCCGCTGAAGACAACCCGTTTGAAAAAGAAAAAGAAGAAGCCGCAGAAGCCGATTCAATGGCGCTTGGAATATCTCGCTCACTGGATGGTAGAGAACTCCATCGCTTGGCTACCGGGGCCGTGGGTTTTTCGGATCGGCGAATTTCTCGGAGAACTCACGTGGCGCTTCATGGGACAACGGCGGAAGATGGTTTCACGAAATCTACGAATCGCCTTTGGAGATCAAAAAACCGCCAAAGAAATCGAAGTGATGGTGCGGGCAAACTTCCGCCGCACCGGAGCGAACATGGTCTCAGCCGCTCACACCGCACGTCTATCACCTGAAAAACTTGTCAGAAACATCCGTGTCGAAAATCTCCACCTGATGGAGCAAGCTCATGCCGATGGCAAAGGCGTGGTGCTCCTCCTCGCCCACATGGGAAACTGGGAAGCACTCAGCCGCCTCGTCCATTTCTTCCCCAAGGGTCTCAAAATTGGCGGGTTCTACCGCCCGCTCAATAATCCGCTTCTAGACGAAAAGATACTCGAACGTCGTCAGGCCGATGGCAGCCGGATGTTTTCAAAAAAGGACTCATTTCACCAAGCTACCGGGTTTCTGAGAGAGGGTGGGATGGTCGGCATCCTTGCGGATCAACGAGTGGGAATTCAGGGCGATTTGATCACTTTCTTTGGCAGACTCACCCGTGCCAGCCCGCTCCCGAGCCTGTTGGCACGGCGGGTAAAAAGCAAAGTCATTGCGCTCTCACTAATCACCGAAGCCCCCGGGAAATGGATCATCAAGCTGCATGAAGTCACCCAGCCCTACTCCACAAAACACTGCATGGACGCGATGGAACAAGCCATGCAGATGAGCCCGTTGGATGTGTTCTGGATGCAGGAACGCTGGAAGATATTCGCCCGACGAAGCCGACCCATCCAAGAATG
>JBBRIB010000202.1:0-6113 GCA_038221745.1 Verrucomicrobiales bacterium | reverse complement strand
CAAGGGCCGCATGACCATCATTGATCGGCCGATCACCGACTACGTGAACGAATCCAATAAACATGCGGGCATCATCATTTGCCGCCCTAACGATGTGCCGCCTTCCGCTCTCTGGCAGAACAAACTGGTCAAGCAGTAGGGCAAAACCCCGCGCTCAGCGCACAATGATCGCCCGAGGTGTGGGGGCGGGCGGTTCTTCGAACGGGGGTTGCGACGCCACCGGCGGCGGCTGCGGAATCAAGTCAGGAACAGGTGCGATGGCCTTATTGTCTGAGGGAGAGGACTCTGATCGACGTTCTGCCATTGGCGTTGCTGGGGCCTCGATTTTCGATTCAACGTTTTCTTCACCGAGGCGGGTCTCGAAGAAATGAAAAACCTGGATCGCTCCAAAAACGAGGACTCCCGAAAAAAGCAGCAACCACAGCGCCGCCATCCAACCACTTGTCGATTCCCGGATCGACGCACGTTCCTCGTGCCCCACGGAACCCAACTCTAAAACGGGAAACAGCGGATCTCCCTCAATGAAGGTGGATGGCTTGAGCGCATCCAACCATGGTCCGGCATCAATATTGAAATAACCGCTGTACTGCGCCAGAAAGCTCTTCGCATAGACCGGGCTGGTGAAGCTGGAAAAATTTTCATTCTCCAATGCCTCGATCGCGGATTTAGGCAAACGGGTCTTGAACACGGCATCGTCCAGCGTCATCCCCGCCTTTTCCCTCGCCGCTTTGAGGAGTTCACCAATTTGATCTGAAGCTTCGTTCACGTTTACCTGGCGCGAAACTACCTATTCCTCCGCCACTACGCAAGCCTGCGGCGATTGAAAGCGATTGTGATTTGACGAATGCCGTTCCACCCTCCACGCTCCGCCCGATGTCTGAGATGAAGCGTGTGCTGTTTGTTTGCACGGGAAATACTTGCCGCAGCCCCATGGCGGAGGGGCTTTTCCTCCAAGCGATCGCGGATCGCGGTGACTACGAAGTGGGTTCCGCAGGCGTGGCGGCCACCAAAGGCACCCCCGTAAGCCGCGAGACTGCAGCGGTCCTGAAGCATCGCGGTGCCGCTCTTTTGGAATTTTCAAGCCAGCCGGTTTCCCCCGCACTTCTGGCAAATGCCTCCCACGTATTCGCAATGACTCATGGACACCTCCAGGTCCTGGAGTCCCGCTTCCCGGAATTTGTAGATAAATTTTACCTCGTTTGTGAATTCGCAGAGATTCCCAAACAAGGCATCGGCGTGGACGTGCCGGATCCCATCGGGATGGGCAGTGCTGCCTACGAAGAAGTGGCGGACGTCTTGGAGATCGCCATCCCAGCCATCATCGCCTACGTGGATCAGACGTGGAAATCGCGGGAGGAGTGAAACAGCATCGCAAGTCAGGAATTTCATGCTATGTGTCCTCCGTAATCCTGTGACCGACCCTGGAGGCAATGGAGGACCTGACACAGGAAATAAGGCTCAAAGCACGCTATCTGCTGCTTGCAGTGCCGCTGATGGAGCGGAGTGAACTTTCGGACGCGGAGTTGCTGAAAAGGTGGTCGGCGCTTTATGGCGAGGCATTTTTGGCGGAGGTGACGCAGCAGCCAACGGACACCCGTGAAGTGGTGGCGCAGGGGCTTGCGGATGAGGTTTACGTAAAACTGACTCACGATGGACGGATAGTGGGATTGGCATGCATTAAATTCATAATCGCCCTAATCGCCCCTGCAAGCCCCGCACCCACGGAGATCATCATCCAGACGGACAACCATTTGGCTCATCCAGCAAGTAAAACAGGGACGCTATCTGTCATTGCCTCACAATTCTTGTCACGGCCAAGACAAAGATTGTGGCATGCATTTGGATAGATCCCTCATCCTCCTGCCAGCAAAATCCATCACACTTTCAGAAGCTCGCAGAGGAAACGCAGGATTGGAGAGGTTTGCTTCCTCTTTCGTCTAAAAATCGTAGTGCGTAGCAATAAAACGCTGGTTCCTTTCCTCGGCGCGGTGAAATTGGCGAGCACGGATCGGACGTCCATCCCCCATAAATTTTATCGAGTGCCCTTCGTCCCGCGCTCACTTGATTTCCAGTGCCTCACGAACCAAAGCGAGGAAATCCACACGCTCGGGGGCTAGATTTTCTGCGCCGTTCTCGCGGGCGAGGGCGGCGAGCAGATCACGATCCAACAGTCCGGTATTCCCTCCGCTGAGCCATTGGCTAAAGCTGCAAATGAGGGCGGCGAAGCGGGCGTCATCGGAGGGTTCGCTCGCGGCGACGTGTCTGACCGATAACGTCGGCGCTGGCTGGCCGTCGATGGTCCATGAGAGGGTGCCGAAATCGCCTGCGCTGTTGTTGGATTCGATTTCGATGGCCAATGTGGTCAAGCCGCCAGCTTCTAACAGGCTTGGAGTTGCAGTTGGAGAATTGTTTTCAGAGGCGGAATAACCCAACAGACGGTAGCGGGAAACGTTTTCAGGATTTGGGTGAAACACCACCTTTGCTTGGCAGGCATCCGTCGCATTGCCACGGATCGAAATGAGGAGCAGCGTGGCGGAGGGTTTCCAAGGGCAGGGGAGTGTCTCGGCCCCGAGGGTGGCGGCATGGGCGGACATGCCTGTTTCCCTCACATCGGGATGCCAATTGGGTTTCGGCCTGCGGGCAATGGCGGTGATGGCATTCAGCTTGAGCGGGAGGGCATTGAGAATTTCCTCTAACTGAACAGAGGCGGCGGCGGGCAATTTGCGTTCGTTGCGAATGGACTGGGTGATGGCAGCGAAACTGTGTTTGCCCTTTAAAATGGGCAAGGCCAGCGAAGGATTTTCCACCACTGTGAGTGAGGCAGTAGCGCTTGGGTTGGAAAAATTTCCAGAAGGAAGGGCGGTGGGTTTTACCGGAGCTTGCGGTATTAAAATCACTTGCTCCGGGATCGGAGGCGTGGACTTGGCAAGAGCGGTGGGCGCAGGTTTGCTCTCAGGATTCGTCTTGAGGAGAAGAATCAGGGCGACGACGGCCGCAGCGGCCAGCGAGATTCCGTAGGGCTTCCAACCTTGCAAAAGGCGCGTGAAGGAAGTGATTTTTGCATTCTGATCCACGCTGCGGGCTTCTTGCATGATCGCTTCACGTTGCGCGGGAAGCAGTGCCACGGAGGACGAAAAAGTCAGCGATTCAGCAAGGTCTGCACGGGCAAGTTTGAGTTCCGCGAGGGTTTCCTGGAGGGCTGGGTCGGTGGCGATGGCTTCGCGGATTTTATGCGCCTCCGCAGGATCCAACTCATCAAGGAGAAAAGCGGTGAGACGAGGATCTTGAGGATAGACTTTCACGATGGATCTTTGGGGATGAGGTCTCGCAAGCGCTTGAGGCCCGCATGAATCAGGAAGCCAATATTGGTGGTGGTCAGGCCGGTGATTTGATGGATTTCCTGGTAACTGAGGCCTTGTTGAAATTTAAGGAGGATGACCTCGCGTTGGTTTGGGGAAAGGCGCTCAAGCATGGCCATGAGCTGGGCATGGCGTTCTGCCAGATCGATGGATTCATCAGGCTGGAGGCCTGGCCCGGCGACTTTTTTCCAGCGCACGTCTTCCAGCGCGGTGGTGTTTCGTTCCTTGCGGAGGATGTCCATCGCCCGGTTCCTGCAGACGGTGAAGAGCCAGGATTTAAGTTGCTCACGGACCCGTTCGGGCGGCTGCTGGCAAAGGCGGATGAAGGTGTCCTGCACGACATCACGGGCGCGGTCCACATCGTGCAACAAGGCGCTGGCGTAGGCGATGAGCGGGGATTGGAAATCCGTGATCGCCTGCTCGATAAAGGCTTCTTGGCTGATAATTGGAGGCGGATCTTCATCGGCAGGCACTGGCGTCATAGGGGTAACGCTTGGCACCGGGAAATCCTTAGAAGTATTTTGCGGCGCAGGCTCCATTTCAACGAATGAAATAGCTGAGGTGCTCGAGTTCCAGCGCGAGATCCACGTTGTTCACGGTCACGTCCGGTGTGACTTCCAACACGATCGGAGAGAAATTCAAGATGCCCTGGATGCCACCCGAGACGAGACGGTTCACCACCGCTTGGGCGAATTCCACCGGCACGCAGAGGATTGCGAGCTTGACTGAATTCGCAGTGATGAATTCTTCCAAATGGGAATCGAGATAAACCGGAATCTGCACGCCACGGATGCGGGCTGCGGCTGGATTTGCATCGAAGGCGGCGATCACCTCGAAGCCTTCCTTTTCAAAGCCATGGTAGCGCAGGAGCGCGGAGCCGAGACTACCGGCCCCGATGAGGATCACCGGTTGCAGATGCTCGCGACCGAGGGTTTCCCGGATGATCGAGGAGAGGATTTCCACCGGATAGCCAAGACCTCGGGTGCCGAATTGCCCGAAATAGGCGAGGTCCTTACGGAGCTGAGCGGGCTTGACGCCTGCCGCCCTTGCAAGGGTGGTGGAACTCACGGTTTCCACTTGGTTGGAATGAAGTTTTTGCAAACAGCGATGATAGATCGAAAGGCGGTAAATCGCTTTCTTCGGAATATCCAGCTTGCCAATTTTTTCGAGCGGGTCCACGGGGTTTATACGGGGGAGGAGTGGCATATGCGGGGGCACATTAGAGAGCCGCAGGGTTTTGTAAAAGGGCTCTCACGCGGTTGAGCAGCACGCCGGCGCCGCCACCATCCACCACGCGGTGATCGAAGGTGAGGAGCAGATCGGCCACGGTGGCGGGTAAGAAAACTTCCACTTCCTGACTCCAGACGGGCTGCTTGGTGCCAGCACCGATGCCGAGAATCAGCGTTTCATTGGGCAGCGGGATGGGCGTCCCGGTGGTGAGCCCGAACGTGCCGAAGTTCGTGACGGTGGCGATCCCGCCCCGGCAGTCCTCTTCGGTCAGGCGGCGGCGGCGTGCGCGGTCCACCAGATCATCGTATTCTGAAATGAGATCGCGCAGGGATTTCTGGTCCACCTTGCGGACAACGGGCACCACCACTCCATCTTCCACCTGCACCGCCACGCCGATATCAAAGGAGCGCGGGTGCACCACCTTATCGCCGATGAGGTAGCCAGCGGTCTTGGGGTTTTCGGTGAGGGCGAGCGCGAATGCGCGCAGCAAATAGAGGGTGAGTCCAGGTTTGGGCGTGTGATCGCGACGGTGATCGAGCACCCGATCAAGGGTGACTGGCAGACCCACGGTGGCAAGCGGGCGCGTCCAACTGCGGCGCATCGCATCCGCCACCGCCAAACGCATCGGGGAGGCATGGGTGCTGGGCCAAGCTTCGAGGTAATCGAGGAATTGTTCGAGATCCTCCACCGTCACGCGGCCTCCGGCACCGGTGCCTGCGATGGCGGAGATGTCTGCCTCGCGGATTCCCAAATCATCCATCCGTGCTCGCATTCTTGGAGAAATGTAGTGAGCGCCCATCACACCGGTAGGCACAGGCAGACCTTTCACGCTGGGCACCACGGCGGGGGCCTCTTCGTAGGCATCGTCATCCAGGGCGAAGTGAAGATTTGCTTCCGCTTGATCGGGGTTGCTGGAATGACTCGCGCCGATTCTTTTGCTTTCCAAAGACTCCAAGGTGTCCACTCCGGTGCGCAGGACTTCCTGCTCCGTCACTTCAAGCAAACCCAACAAGGAACCCACCGAGTAGGAAACCCCCTCCACCGCCCGGATTTCCGCGACGATGCCATCACACAGGGTGGTCACGCCCATCACGGCTTTATTTGTCTCCACCTCGATGATTTCCTGGTCGGTGCGGACCGCATCGCCCACCGCGATGCCGAGGCGGATGATGGTGGCCTCGGCGATGGACTCGCCGAGCTGGGGCATGAGGATGGGAACGGTGGGCATGGCGGCGAGAATCTGAAATCTGAAGTTTTAAATTTGAAATTCTTAGAAGGTGAGCAGTTTGCGGAGCGCTTCGCAAATGGATTCTGGCGTTGGCCGGTGCGCGGCCCAAAGTTTAGGGTGGTAGGGGACGGGGGTGTCCCGCGCGTTGAGCCGCTGAGGTGGCGCATCGAGCAGATGAAATCCTTCCTCGCTCACGCGGGAAACCACCTCTGCCGTGACTCCACCCCAAGGAAAAGCCTCGCCCACCGCCAGCAGGCGGCCGGTGCGGGCGACGGAGGCGAGGATGGTATCCAAAT
>JBBRIB010000201.1:0-6130 GCA_038221745.1 Verrucomicrobiales bacterium | reverse complement strand
TTCCGCGCATTCTGACTTAGACACTACACAAGGAAGGAAAGTTAAATAAATGTTGGTATTCAGATTGTATTTTACATTCAGCCGGACCCTGCGTCACCGCACGCTCGCTGGGCCGCGGCGATTGTTGCGGCGTGAGGCGTTGCTGTAATCGCGGCCTTCACCGCTGTTGCCGTTGCTTCCCCGGCTCTGCCGTTGGCCACCGCCACCGCCGCCACCGCCTTGGTTGCGCCCACCGCCACCGCGGTTTCCGCCGCCTTGGACCATGCCGCCACCGGTTCTCATGCGGAGATGGCGGTCGGCGAGGGACTCGTCATGCCATGCATGGTCATCCCAACGGGGAATCGGCATCTTGATGATTTTTTCGATCTCACGCAGGAATTCGCGTTCATCTTCCGCGCAGAAGGAAACGGCGCGGCCTTCGGCTCCCGCACGGGCGGTGCGGCCGATGCGATGGACATAGGCTTCCGGCTCGTTCGGTAAATCATAGTTCACGACGAGGCCCACGTCTTTGACATCCACGCCACGTGCGGCCACATCGGTGGCGACCAAGACGGGAGTGAGGCCTTTTTTAAATTTTTCCAACGCTTTTTCACGTTGCGCTTGGGATTTGTTCCCGTGGATGGCATCGGCCGGGAAACCCGCGGCGCAAAGGCTCTTGGCCAGCTTGTTCGCGCCATGTTTGGTGCGGCTGAAAACGATGGTGAGCTTGCCTTCCTTGGCGTGTGCTTGTCCGGCGAGGAGTTGCTCAAGCAGCGGTTTTTTATTTTCCCGGTCCACGAAGCAGACCTGTTGGTTGATGCGCTCGCCCGTGGTCGTCTCAGGGGCGATGCTCACGCGGGCGGGATCGCGCAAGATGAGCTGCGCCAGTTCCACGATGTTCGGCGCAAGGGTGGCGGAGAAGAAGAGTGATTGGCGCTTGGGCGGGAGCAGGGCCACGATGCGTTTCACATCGCGGTAGAATCCCATGTCCAACATGCGGTCCACCTCATCGAGCACGAAGAACTCGACTTGTGAGAGATCGACGCAGCGTTGATCGATCAAATCCAACAACCTTCCCGGAGTGGCGACCAATACATCCACGCCCCCGCGCATGGCGGAGATTTGCGGGTTTTGGCCTACACCGCCATAGATGAGTGTTTGCTTGAAACGGATCTGGGCACCGTAAGTGGAGAAACTTTTGCCCACTTGTCCGGCGAGCTCGCGGGTGGGGGCGAGGACGAGGGTGCGGCAGCATTTCGGGCGCATCTGCTTGGGATTCTCATGGATCGCATGAAGGATGGGCAGCGCGAAACTTGCGGTTTTTCCCGTGCCTGTCTGGGCGCATCCCAGAAGGTCCCGGCCTTCCAGCAGAAGCGGAATCGCCTGGGCTTGGACCGGGGAAGGAGTGGTGTAGTTGAGCTCGCGCAGAACGCGATGGAGGGGCGCAGCCAATGGCAACGCCTCGAATGTAGTCGGGGTCATGTGTCTAATTTGCCTGCCCGATCCCATGGTGGGTGGCTGGCGGTGTCGATGAGCGGATGGTTGAATCCTCAAACAATCTCTCATCGATGAAGACCGGAAAAGGCTGGAACCGATCTATTCGGCTCCCCGCCGATAAAAAAGCGGCGTGACGGAGCCATGCTTCAAATCAGACCTCGTAGCAAGATGAATCTGATTAAAATTGAAAATGGGACTTATGGGGCTGGCGCGCCTCCCAAAAAGTCCGCACTCCTTTGGTGGCTGGTGCGTCTCACGGCATTCAAACCCGAAAGCCAAATCCCTCACCTATCCAGTTGGCCAGTAGAAAACCCAAGAAAATGGAGTTACCAATACTCCAGCAGTCGATTCCAAAACGAAGTTCTCAATAATTACGTTCATAAACCCACTGATGAAAAGCAAAGTCCCAGCCTACCAGCCCCGCAGAGGATTCACTTTGATCGAAATTCTGGTAGTCGTCACCATTATTGCGGTTCTTGCCGCCATAACTTTCTCTACGAGCTCGCGAATGATCGCAGCCGCTAAAAATACCACCAGCATGTCAAACCTTCGCAGCATAGGCGTCGGTCTCACCGTCGCCTCCTCCGATAACAGCGGTGTTTACCCCTACGGAATTGCCGACTGGTATGCAAAAACGTGGTGGGACGATGTCACCGCCACCCAAGGTAGGAAAACAAGTTGGGGGGAAAAGGCCGGTGAATCATTCCAGTCGCCTCTCCGCATCATCAAGCGTAATGGCGGATACCCGACATACGGCGGAAATCCTCTGATCCTCGTCGATGGTCCGAACGGCAAGCGTACCCCTCCACGCGTGGCCCAGATAAACCGACCCGAAGAAGTCATAATCGTGACGGATGCCACTCAGAACGGAGGAAAAGGCGATTGGGGGGAGGCGGCCACGATGGTCCTTTGGGGCATCCCCGGTCTCGATTGGGGTCAAAGCGAGTCAAACGCCAACCGCTATATCGGCACAGGGTCAAACGAGGACAATGGCTCCGCATCGATCCGCTACCGCTACAAGGATTCCGCCAACTGCCTCTTCATTGACGGCTCTGTCTCCATAAAGAAGCGCGGCACCATCCGGCAAAGGAACCTATGCTTCGCCTACTGAAGAAACGGATATCTCAATAAGCGACCACGTTCGCCAAACGCCCTACGACGTATTACTATCCAGCGGTGTTCCGGTAAGCTTAACCCTAGTCGTTGCGTACCTCAAGCAGACCGCGATCATAGGCGGCGGCTACGGCTTCGGTGCGGTCCGCGACACCCATTTTTACCAATATTTTACCTAGGTGGAATTTGACAGTGGCCTCCGTGATCTCCATGGCTAGAGCAATTTCGCGGTTGGTCAAGCCGCGTCTCAGGTGTTCGAGCAGCTCAATTTCACGCGGGCTGAGCCGTTTGTCATCGCTGTGGCTTGCCATAATCCGGGATATATTTTCCGGGAAGTATTGGTTGCCTGCCTGCACCTGGCGGATGGCTTCTGCTAATTCGGAAAAACGTGCCGATTTGGGCACATAACCTGCGGCACCCAGTGCGATGGCAGAAGCAATGATTCCATGTTGCTCTGAAGAGGTAAACATGATGATGCGCGCGGCGGGTGATGCCGCCCTGATTTGTTTGAGCACATCCAGCCCGCTGACACCGGGCAAGCGCACGTCCAAGAGGGTTACATCGGGCTGAAACTCAGCAAATGCCTCTACAGCCTGAGCTGCGTTTTCGGCTTCTGCGACAAGCAAAAACTCTGATTCAGCGGCAAGAAGCGTGCCCAGACCCATGCGCATGATGGAGTGGTCATCGACCAGTAATATAGAGATCATATGTAATTTGATTTTTCAATGATAGTTGAATCATCATGATTGATGTGGGCAGCATGCATCAGCACTGAGGGAAATCTCAATCCGCGTGCCCCGGCCCGGTTTCGATTCCAATAGGAAACTCCCTCCTAGACGGTTCATGCGTTCCCTCATTCCTTGCAAGCCGAAGTGACCTTGGAGTGACCCCGGAGCTTTGTGCGGATTGAAGCCAATTCCGTTATCCATAATGGCGAGTGAAACCCCGCCATCATGAGAAGCGGTAGATATAGTGATGTGGGAGGCACGGCCGTGTTTGAGCGCGTTGGTCACTGCTTCCCCAGCCAGGAGGAGGAGATTTCCGGTGATCCAATCCGGTAACACCAAGGGCACGCCGTCATCAGCCATCTGAAGCTCAGCCTGATGGCCATCCAACCATCCAAGGACAGCATCCTCAAGTGCCTCTGGCAAGGTCTGCCCATTCATTCCTTCCGCACGTAAATTCCATACACTGCGCCGCAGTTCCTCGCGGCTTGAATCGAGGAAATTGAGAGAAAGTTCAAGGTGATGTTTGCTGCGTTGTGGGTCACTAACAAGAAACCTTATGGCCGCTTGGAATTGTAAGGCTAGCCCGTTGAGCGTTTGTTCCATCCCGTCATGTAAATCAGCTGCCATGCGCTTGCGTTCCAGCAGCGTGGCTTCAAAAACAATTTCTGCCTGCTTACGGGTTGAGATTTCTTCGGCCAATGCCTTGCTGCGCTGCCCCACAACTCTGCGCATCTGAGTGGCCCAAAGGAATACGGCAAGGAAGGCGAGGCAGGTGACAAACAACAAAATCAGAAGTCGATGAGGTGTCCACCACGGGGCGGAACGGATCACTTCCAAATCATCCACCCCGCGCAATCGCAATGCCAGTGCCACGGGCTGGCCCGACTGCTGAGCGGGCATAGGCAAGCGGTAGCTAATTTCACAAATTCCTTTCAATCGCAGAGCACTGCCGACTTGTAGATTTGCGAATAATGCGGAGTCATTCTCAGCATCTATCAAAGCGGTGAATGATTGTTCACCGCTGGCGCAAATGAGATGCCTCGAGCGGTCAATCTGCACCTCGTTGAGTTGGAGATTCCCGCTGATTTGCACCAACCTCCCTTGGAAATCCAGTAAACGGCTCTGGGAATGTCCTGTATCAACCCTTTTTAACACATCGTTTACGGTAAGTTGAACAGGCACGGGTTCAGGGGATGAGCCGATACGGCGGAGTTCTGCGCCACTTAATTCGGCGAATTGCTGGCGGATCTCCACAAAGCCAGATGCCTGCACCACATCACCTGGTGAGAAAGGCCCGGAACTGGTAGTATTTACGCGCACAGTCCGCCCGGAATTTTCCAGCATTACATACTCATAGGGTCGAAAAAGTGTAACGGTCCCACTGAGCATTTGGCGGCTAAGCACTGGTCCGTGGATGCTAAAAGGCAGCAATTGTGCAATGCGCAGTTCTGGCACATCAAACGGATCATCCGGTGCTGGCGTCAGCACGGTAAGCCCGGATGCGTCCGGGCTTTGGAGGTATGGACCCAGACTCTCCGAGCGTTCGTTAAAAAAGGTGAAGCCCATGGCATTGACGCGCACAAGAGCACCGATGAGTTTCTCATCCAATACGCTCCCAGCTTCCTGGACTTCCCAGCGGATTTGCGCACCGGGCACTGCCAGTGTGACACTCGTTACGGGCGTCTCCGCATTACGCTTGATGCCGTGGATGACGCCATCCAACTGGACGCGTTGGCAATCCAGCGTATTTGTCAGCCATTTGCCCAAATCAAATGGTGGCGCATCGGGTGGCGTTTCCTTGCCTAAAATGTGAATTTTCATGGCGGCGATGCAGGGTGCGTATCCACCAGGAACGGTGATGCCTTCTATCTCAAGCCTCTGGCCCACCGCAACGGTGCGGAATGCCTCCATCAATCCCTGGGTGAATTCCCACGGATCTTTCCCATCCGCTTCCGCGCGATGTTGAGACCAGGAGCGGAGCCCGCCATTGGGTACGTGCTCGAAACCACCCACCCAAATACCTACGCCGTTTGATTCGAGGATAAATCCGTTAATGGAATTACGAACAGCGTAAGTCACCACCCCCTGGACCCGCACGGGAAGGCCTCTCATTGCTTCGTCTCGGCTCAAGCCGCGAACCGCGGCGGTAGTTTGCAGGGATTGCCCACTGGCATGCACCGCAGCCATGGTCAGCACGCAGATCAGCAAACGGGCAATTGTCATCAATGTGGTTTGTAGGATTTCGACCGGGGCGCGACAAGCACGAATGTTGTCTCTCCCTCTGCCCACCCCTAGCCAAGTGGCTAGTTGACCCTTTGTGCAACTTACGTGAACCTCTTTCTGAATCCGCGCGATAATGCTCCCGGAAAAAAACACAACTACCCGAATTACCCCACCATGAAAAACCACCTCCTCATTTCATTTGCCCTAGTCACAACATTTCTCTACTCGGCAACGTGTGGCAATGCAGCGCTCTACGCTGCTGATCCCTTTTCTTCCAGTCAGTACTCGCTCGGATCAGACCCATCCGGAGTCAACGGTGGGAGCGGTTTCGGCTCGGGATGGTCGTTTTCTTCCAGCGGCTCGGGCAACAGCGTGACAACGGTGGCAGGTTTGTCACTCACCGGATACCAGAGTTCCGGCAACGCCGTGCGGGTTCTCGCAGCTCAAACCGGAACGAATTCGGCTGCCTTCTCCCGCCAATCCGGATTCAACACTCCGGGAAACAGCACCATATGGGAGTCGTTTCTGGTCCCGCAGGATGCGCAAGCTGCTACAAACGGTTTTGGCGGCACCTTTGCACGAACACATCC
>JBBRIB010000200.1:0-6162 GCA_038221745.1 Verrucomicrobiales bacterium | reverse complement strand
CAGTGCTCCTGATGAACGAGCGTTTCAAGCAAGCAAGAACCGTCCTCGATCACGCCAAATCCCTGCCAGTCAAGTGCCCCGGCCTGTGGGCCAGCCTGATGAACCTCGCCCCCGGCCAATCATGGCCTAAGCCGGAATTCGCAAAAATCTTCGAAGAAGCCAAAGCCAGCGAGCCGCAATACTTTGAACATGACCTCGCCCAAGCCCGCTTCTTGATGACCCGCTGGCAAGGCGATGAGGGCGATTGGGAAGCCGCCGCTGAAAAGGAAATCTCGCGGGTGGGTGGCCTCGGCCCGGAGAGCTACGTGCGCGTCATCATGGACCAGCGCGGTTACTACGACGATCTTTTCGCCGAGACCAAAGCCTCATGGAACATGACCCAGACCGGCTTTGAAATGATGAGAAAGAAGTATCCCGAATCCATCGAACTCCTCAACGCCTACACCCGCCTCGCCTGCATCGCCGAAGATCGCACCACCGCTCTGCGCCTGTTTGATGAAATCGACAATCGTGCCACCCTCTCCCAATGGGGTGACCGCAAACGCTTCAACCTTCTCGAACGGTGGGCCAGACAATGAGGTGGAATGCCCCCACGCTCCGCATTCTTTCATTGAGAAACTGGAGCGCGCAGGCTGGTAACCACTCCCAGCTAGTGCATGAGTCCTGATTTCCCTATCGGAAAGGTGGGTCGAGATTGGATTTATGAATTCGATTGGTGTGGAGAAACACGGGTATGGGTAAATACCGAAGGGAAAAGGCTCACTGCTCGCTTGATCTGCCTGACGGACGAAAATGTGTCTCAAGGATTGGGAGGGCGATCGCCCGGAAAGCCGCGATCGCAAATAAACTGCAGATCTTGAGTCCGCCCCGACTAAGGGTAGAACTTGATACAATTGATCCAACTTATTTACCACAAGGTAGGCTTCCAATCAAGGAATGCGTGTGGTTTTATCGGGTGACGTTCATGGATGATGAAGCGGCATGGATGTCAAACCGAGGGGCGTTCACCGTCACCATGAGTGGCGCGGTTGCAACTCTGCAATCTGGCAATGGCGAGTAGAAACTTCTACCCAAACACCTGATTTCCTTCCGTAGAACACGCCGGATTTTATCCTGTGGGAATTAAAAATGTTCGCGGCACGATCCCAAAGATTGCGGGCCTAAGGCCCGCGCTCCCTTCGCTTTTCAAAAAATATCCAGAAACTGGATCGCGCGCACTTCCGAGCCATAGTCACCGCACCCCGGCATGGGAGAAAATCCCACATGCCCGCCAGTCTGAGGAACTTCCAGATGCAAGAATGCGCTGCTTTCAGCTTCCTCCCATGGAAAACATTCCGGCCCGAGAAAGGGGTCATTTGCGGCAGTGAAGAGAAGCGTAGGCAAGCGGATGCCTCCTAGAAACGGCTTGCAACTGTTTTTCTCCCAGTAATCCGCCGCATCGCGAAATCCATGCAGCGGTGCGGTGAAGCGATCGTCGAACTCTTGGAATGTCCGCATCCCGCCCAGCCCGGTGCAATCAATTTCACCGGGAAACATCCGTTTTTTCATCCGGATCTTCGCCCGCATCCTGATCATGAAACGCTCCATGTAGAGTTTGTTGGAAAGCCGGGCCAGCTTGTGTGACGATGACCCTAGATCACATGGCACGGAGATGGCCATCGCCCGGTGCAAGCGCGGCGAAAGAGGAAATTTCCTCTCTCCCAAGTATTTAAGCGTCAGGTTCCCGCCCAAGCTGAAGCCGATCAAATCCACCTTCGTGGCTGAATGAGTGGTCAAAGCGTGCTGAACGATCGCATCAAGATCCCCGGTGGAGCCACTGTGATACATTTGCACTAACCGGTTGGGTTCCTTGCCGCAGCCGCGGAAAGTCCATGCCAGCACGTCCCACCCGTGCCGCATCAGCGCAGCCGCCATCCCCTGGACATATTCGGTCTCCGCAGAGGCTTCCAAGCCATGGGACAAGATTGCCAAGCGCCTGCCATTCTTGCCCGACCAGCCAAGGTCGAGGAAATCCCCATCCGGCAGCTCCAAGCGCTCCTTGATGCAAGTGACTTGCGGCACCTTGCGAAACAAGGCGGGCATCATTGTTTGCGAATGCCCTTCCGGCAGCCAAAGCGGCGACTTGTAAGATGAAGGCTCAATCAGCGGCATCGGCGCGGGGAATTATTACTACGCAATCAGACTAGCGTCTCCAGTAGTAAACCTCCAAAGGAATCTTTAAAAACTTGTGTTGGCGTTAGGGAAAAGCCGTCCCACTATCGCCTTGCCAACCCGAAACAGCGGGTATAGCTAACCGTCAACTATTCCACTCGCCCACAATTCAATGCTCTTTTTCACTCTTTGGTGCCTCGCTGGCACTCTCGTCGGTCTCGTTTTCGCCTCATTTTTCGAGTGGACCCTCCACAAGTATGTGATGCATCGCCCGGTGGGGAAATTCCGTTATGCTTTCCAAGCCCACGCCATCGTCCATCACGGCACCTTCAAAGCGGATAAAACCTACCATTTGATTGATGAGAAAGACAAGGAGACCATCCCGATGGCTTGGTGGAATGGCCCGGTGATCATCCTCATCGGCATCACACCTTATTCCATTTTGGCATATTTCACCGGCCAGTGGTCCTTTGCCCTCGGTGGCTTGATCGCCTTCACCTCCTACTACTGTTTTTACGAATACATCCATTGGTGCATGCACCTGCCCAAAGCCCGCCGCGTGGAAAAGCCTTGGTGGTTCCGCCGCCTGAATGGCCACCACCTGCTTCACCACCGTTACATGCACAAGAATTTCAACGTGGTGCTCCCTGTCGCGGATCTCTGCCTCGGCACCTTCATGGCGCGTGCCAGGACCCATTTCAAGCAAGCAGAGGGACCATCCGTGCCCAACGTGCAACCGCATGCCTGAGCGCTGCGGAAAGCGAGGACAATGAAAGTCAGCCATCAAAAGACACTTTAAGATGGCCGGTCCTCGCTTGAATCCAAGACCTCATGCACGTGTCATTTTATAAGCAAGCCTGTCCAAGAGAGGTTTTTGAGATTTGACGCTGGCTTGGAGTTTTGCTTGCCTATGCCACCACCATCATGATTCGCGAAATTGTCCAATACGGCCATCCTGTCCTCCGCCAACGCTGCCGTCCCGTCACGACCGTGGATGATGAACTCGTTGAACTCGTCGCGGATCTTTTGGAAACGATGGTGGATGCCAATGGTGTGGGCTTGGCCGCGCCACAGGTGGGGGAGGATTTACGGCTGGCGGTGATCGATGTTTCCTATGACCCCGAATGCGTTTCATTTTTAAAGGTGAATGGCGAGGAGACCGATTTGGAAGCCATCATGCCGCTGATTTTCATCAATCCAGAGCTGGTGTTCGGCCAGGAAAAGGAATTTGGCATGGAGGGATGCCTTAGCATTCACGGGGTGCGGGCAGAGGTGAGACGGCCACTGGCGGTGAAGGCCACTTTGCCACAACTGGATGGCTCCGTGCTGGTGATCGAGACCGACGGGCTTTTGGCACGGGCCTTGCAACATGAGATCGACCACCTCAACGGCGTGCTTTTCGTGGACCGCTTGCCTGCCGTTGCGAAAGTCTCGATGAAAAATCGCCTCAAACGCCTGCTGGATGAAGAGCGCCCCATGTGAAAAAAAAATTTTGCGAAGCTCGACTTTCTTGACTTGTTGATATTAACTGCCCTCTTCCAGAAGATTTAAGCCTAACCAATCAACCTGAATTAGTCATGAGCAACACACGAGGAATCTTTGAGAGTTTTCCAAATCAGCCCGCCACCCGCACCGATTCACCCTTTGCGGTGGTGCAGGATCAGGCTGCGGAAGCGGTGCAACCCGCAAATCCATTCACCGCAGCTGCGAAGCAGGAATCTCCCTTCACGGTGGTGGAGGATTCAAACGATTCGCGGCAAGTCGAGCCTGGGAAGCCAGCAAAGGTTCCTGAGCGGCGTAAGATGGAGGGACCCTTTCAAGTGGCGGAGCCGTCGGAAGGATTTGGGTTTGAAGCACCTGCAAGAGCTTTCGGAGCCTCTCCATTCGAAGCGTTTTCCCAACCTGCATCCGCAGCGGCGGCCGCTTCACCCTTTGCTCCTGCCTCCTCACCCTTCTCCGCTCAGGCTCCGGCGTCCCCGTTCTCCGTGGCACCTCCTAGCGGGCCTTCCCCGACGACTCAGGCCGCAATAGCAGCATTTAACAATTGGCAGGAACCTACCATCTCGGCACCGGCGCCGGCACCGGCCGCAGCACCGGCACCGGCCGCGGCACCCGCCCCGGTCGAAATTGCGGCGCCGGCTGCGTTCACACCAGCGGCCGCTCAGTTTCCCTCGGCATTCAGTCAGCCAGCCGCTCCTCAGCAGGCAACTTCTCAGCAAGCAGCCCCACAGCCAGCCGCTCCTCAGCAGGCAGCTCCTCAGCAAGCAACTCCTTTCACTACTCCTGGTTTCACACCCGCACCTGATGCGGTGCAGGATGATTCATACTCGGATTCGTTTTCAATTCGCCAACTTGAACTCCGCGCAATCTTCGGCGTGGACCGAGAAATGGCTCCCGACGAAATTCTCCAACGCTCGCGCGCACTGCCCGGGATGAAAAATATTTCCCGGGTGGCCCCAAAGGATGTGGCCACGATTGAGGCGATGAAGACACTCTTGCCTCACCTCGGCTTCGGCAGCGGTGGCTTGAAACTTTATGCAGGCTCGGTGCCACTGGAGTTCATCCGGGAAGGTTCTGTGATGCTGGCCGTGCAGACCGATGGCGGATTTGCTCCCGGGGTGCGCGAGACGCTGATGATCGTGGCTCGCGAGCTGGGCCGCAGTTCCTGAGCGCTTTGAAGCCCCCTCCTCCATCAGTGGGGCAAGGTTTCCTATTTATTTTCCCGAGAGAGTATTTCAGATTTAATTTCGGGAGTCGTCTTTCCAGCCCACTCGTCTTGCGTCGCTTGAGGTTGGGCTAAGATAAAGTCAGCCATTGCTTGAGTGGCATCTTTGCGCAACGACTCATCGGTGAGAGACTTGATCCACGCGACTGCGGCGAGGCCATCCGTTTTCGCCCAAAGTGAGAGTGTTTGTTGGATTCCGGCAGTCCGCGCGGTGCTGGGTTCGAAAAGCTGCACCCAAGCGGCGGTTTCTGCGGGGTTTTTGGCGGCCCACCGTTGAATGATTTGGACGACAGCGACATCGAATTGCCTTCCTTTCATCCCCGATTCGGAAATCAGATGGGCGGCGCGCGAGGGATCCGTCGCTGCCATCACGAGGGAAATCCTACCAAGCGCGATGGAGATTTCCTCGGGGCTTTTCAGTCCTCGCGCCCAGACGATGGCGCGGTCGAGATCCTGTTCGGCAAAGCGCATCGCAAAGTGCTCGATGAGCCGCTCCCGCTCCGGACGATTGACGGCCAGTCGGTCCATCACCTCAAGCGCGAGGTTTGGATTTTCTTCGGCATGGTCCCATGCCAAAGAAGCAATGGCAGCCTCGCGTTCCTCAGGAGATGAAAGTTTTTCTAAAGCACTCAGGCTTTCGCGCAAGCTTTCCTCGCTCAAGACGGTCTTTTCAGCTTTCGCCCGCTGAGTTTTGGTAACCGCAGGGGGCGCGCTGGAGGCATCGGGACTGGCAGAATCCTTAGAATGCACAGGTTTTTGGTCACACGAGCTGATGAACAATCCCAAGCACATGATTCCGAAGCGAAGATGCATAATCACTTCTGCTAGATTGAAACGCCCCGCTGTTTGAGGAATGTAATGAGTTCATCGACACCGAAATCAGCCAGCACCTCGCCATGCCAATCCATGGTCGGGGCCTTGGATTGGCCTGATAAATCGACCATTTCCTGCATCGCCTCACGGTTGCCAGAAACGCCCACCGTGCGCACTGCGATTTTTTTTCGATTGAGGAATGCAACAACTTCATCGCACCAAGGGCAACCGGGTTTGATATATAGAATCGGTAATTCAGCCATGCGCACAAGATAAAGGATTCCCGCCGCGCGGCAAGGCAATGATTGCAGTGGACCGTAGCAGGGGACGTGGATATCTTCCCTTAAAGCTCTGGTTGGAAGAAAAAACCTGACAGGCTTGATTAAAACATGAAATTCCCCTGCCCTGTTTGCCAAAGTTGCCTCTCTGCGCCGAAATCCGCAATAAGTTCTAAAATAAGTTGTACCGCTTGT
>JBBRIB010000199.1:0-6174 GCA_038221745.1 Verrucomicrobiales bacterium | reverse complement strand
TCATGGCGAAGTTCGTTTCGCAAACTCCTCTTCTCCTCCGGCACATCGAACACCACCATCCGCCACTTCCCGTCCCACCCACGGTCCCATCGCTCTACCGGATGCAATCCACCCATGGCCCGCAGCATGCCCTTGCGGGTCAAGCGATACAGCCGCTCTGTCCCGTCTCCGCCTTCGTTCGATTCCAGCCACCCCTGCGCTTCCAATGTCCGCACTTGGCGAAGGAAGCCGTTTCGGTAAGACCACTCTTCAAATGAGCTGTTCATGCTCCGCCATGACGGGCGCATCATCACGTCCGCCATCCACAGGCATTGATATAAAATGAGTTCGGTTTTTGCTTTCATATGCTCTCTCTCCAGAGCCGACCTTACAGATTATCGATGCGGCCGCATCATTTATTTGTAAAAAGACGGATGAGTAATTTTCAGTTTGGCGACTTCAGGTGATCTTGATTTGATTGAAATAGGCCGTAAAATCGCTATTCCGCTGTCGAAACACCGATCGGGTGACTTTCAAGCGCTTTAAACTGTTACAAATGGTTGATGCGGCCGCATCAACCATTTGTAAATGAAAGTGGGTAATTGAGAAGGGTGGTAGGCACTGGTTTTGGCCAGGTGTGGGCGGAGGTTTGGTTAGCTGAGGGTGGCCAAGCCGCTTGCGACGGCGGCGGAGAGAAGTTTGCCATCGGCGCGGCCTTCGGCGAGTTCTTGGGCGCGCTTCATCACTTTCCCCATGTCTGCTTTGCTGGTGGCGCCGGTTTCTGCCAGGGCTTGTTGGACGATGGCGAGCAGCTCGGATTCCGTTAGGGCGGCGGGTAGGTATTTGGCGAGGACTTCGATCTCCGATTTTTCAGTGACGGCGAGCTCGGTGCGTCCGGC
Source organism: Verrucomicrobiales bacterium (assembly GCA_038221745.1). Taxonomy (GTDB): domain Bacteria; phylum Verrucomicrobiota; class Verrucomicrobiia; order Verrucomicrobiales; family Akkermansiaceae; genus Luteolibacter. The sequence goes on along the minus strand of JBBRIB010000199.1, from coordinate 5,296 downwards.
TTTTTCAAATTGCTCGATGGAATCGTGGCGTTGTTTGATTTGCTTCCTAACAATGGCGAGGACCTCGGATTCTTCCAATTCGGTGCCGAGGCCGCCTTTTTCGATGGCGGCATTGGTGAGGGCGGTTTTGAGGGCACGCAGCGCATTGAGTGCGAGTGAGTCCTTGGCCCTCATGGCGGTCTTGATGTCTTCAGGGATGCGTGCGGCGGTGGTCATGGCGGGAGTGTGGGATGAGAAATTTGAAGCGCAAAGGAAAAGTCCCGAGCAGGCATGGTGGGGCTGTCTTCAGCCGTTGAGTTTTTCGAGGGCCTTGGGCAGGAAGACGCCGTCCTTGCGGATCAGCTTTCCATCAAACCAGACTTCGCCGCCGCCGTAGTCTTTTCTCTGGATGTTCACCATGTCCCAGTGGACTTGGGAGCGGTTCCCATTGTCCGCTTCATCGTAGGCTTGGCCGGGGGTGAAATGGAAGGAGCCGGCGATTTTCTCGTCGAAGAGAATATCCCGCATCGGTTCGCGGATGGTGGGGTGGAAGCCGAGGGCGAACTCGCCGATGTAACGGGCGCCGGCATCGCTGTCGAGGATGCGATTCAGCTCCTTGGTCTTGGAACCCGCTTCGGCCTTGATGATTTCACCTTGGGAAAATTCCAACCGGATCCCATCGAAGGGAATGCCCTGATAGATGGTGGGGGCATTGTAGGTGATGTGGCCTTCCACCGAGGTTTTGACGGGTGCGGTGAAGACCTCGCCATCGGGGATGTTGTAATTTCCGCCACAGACGACGGCACCGATTCCCTTGATCGAGAACTTGAGATGGGTGCCGGGGCTGATGAGTTCCACGCGGTCGGTTTTATCCATGAGCTTCTTGAGTGCGTTCATGGCGGGGACGAGGGCCTTGTAGTCGAGCAGGCAGACCTCGAAGTAAAATTTTTCAAACGCCTCGGTGCTCATGCCGGCTTGTTGGGCCATGGAGGGGCTGGGCCAGCGCAGGACGCACCATTTGGTTTTTTTCACCCGATGATCGAGCACCGGGCGCATGTGTTTCATAGCCAGCTTCATCCGCTCTGCGGGGACATCCGAGGTTTCCGCGATGTTATGGCCACCGCGGATGGCGATGTATGCATCCATGTCTTTCATCTCGGCGAGGAGATGTTTGGCGAGGGTTTCGTATTGGATTTCAGCGGCACCCGAGAGCATTTCGCGGGTGAGGCGGCCTTGATGGATTTTTAAAAAGGGGAAGGCTCCCCGTGCCCGCACCTCGCGGATGAGGGCGAGGCCGATGGAGTCCGGCACATCGTAGAGATCGAGCAGAATCTTTTCGCCTTTTTTAAGCGAAGTGGAGTAACGGACCAGTTGGCGGGCGAGGGCGTCGATGCGGGCGTCGTGCATGGGGAGTCTGATAGCGGGGGAAATACGGATTACCAAGTGCCAAGTCCGCAAAACATCACTTGGCACTTGGCAGGGCGGTGGGAAGCCTTCAATCAGGTGCATGGTTCTCGGTATTCTCGGTTCTGGTTCTGGCTCAAACATGCAGGCGATCTTCGATGCGATCGATGAGGGGACCTTGCAAGCGCGCATCGCCTTGGTGCTTTCGGACAATCCAGGAGCCTTCATTCTTGAGCGGGCGCGGCAGCGGGGAATCGAAACGGGGGTGATCGATTGCCGGGGATTCAAGACCAGGTTTCCCGAGGAATCCCAGGCGGAAACGGCAGCGCGGCTAAAGGCGGCAGGGGTGGAATGGGTCTGCCTTGCGGGATTTCTACGGCTGGTGAAGCGCCCGCTGCTGGATGTTTTCCCTAACAAAATTCTAAATATCCATCCTTCACTACTGCCAGCGTTCCCGGGTTTGGAATCATGGAAACAAGCGCTGGATGCCGGGGCGAGCAAGGCGGGCTGCACGGTGCATTTCGTGGATGAAGGGATGGATACGGGCCCCATCATCCTTCAGGAGGAATTGCCCATCCTCGCCGGAGATACGGCGGAGACCCTGCATGCGAGAATCCAGGTCATTGAGCATCGGCTCTATCCGGCGGCGCTGCGCAAGGTGGCAGGGATTGTTGAATCCTTCTAACAATCGCTTGCATTTCCGCTTCCTGCGTCTCGATGGACTCGACGAGCTTGAGTTGGGTGCGGCAGCGGTCGAGATTGTGATCGGGCCGATGGGTGCGGAAATAGACATCGCCTTCGAGATGATCTGTTAGAAAACGGATTCCCACTTCGAGTGAAAGGAGTTTACCGGAGTGGACGAGGTGGCTGATTTCCGTTTCATTGAGGAAGCCGGCGGTCGCATCAAGATAGCCGGCGACGAGGGCTTCGAACATCGGAAGTCTCATGGTGACTTTTGCGAGGTCCCGCTCATCCTCGGCGGCGGGGCTGGTGGCGCTGCGCACGAGATCGCCGAAATCATAGAGCGCAAGGCCAGGCATGACGGTATCGAGATCGATCACGCAGACGGCCTCATCTGTCTCGGCATCGATCATCACGTTGTTGATTTTCGTATCATTATGGGTGATGCGGGTGGGGATTTCTGCAGAGGCGGCAAAATTGAGCAAGGTATCTACGAGGCTTTCGCGGGCGAGGATGAAATCGAACTCCGGGCGCACGGAAGCGAGGCGTGAGAGGGGATCTTTTGCAGCGACTTCTAGTAACCGCTCAAAGCGCTTCCGAGTGTGGTGGAAGTCTGGAATGGTTTCGACGATGGTTGTGGGATCCAGATCACTGACAAGGTCTTGAAAGGCCCCGAAGGCGTGTGCCGCCTGATAGGCTTGGCGGGTATTCTCGACGATGTCGTAGGTGACGCAGCCTTCGATATGATTGTAGCAGCGCCAGAAAGTGCCCTTTTCATCCTCGATCCATGAGCCACCGGTGCGGGCGGGGAAGAGGTGGAGTGATTGTCCACCGAGGTCCTTTTTGAGACGGAGGACGCGGGTGTTGATGTGCTTGGTGATCGATTCCACATTGCGCATCACTGCGGCGGGATTGGTGAAGACGTGGCTGTTGATCGCTTGGAGGATGAAGCGCTGGATGGAGCCGTCCGCTTGCTGGTAGGAGATACGGTAGGTGGAATTGATGTGGCCGCTCTGGACTTCCTCAGCAGCGAGAAATTTGCCTTTTACTGCGAATTGATCGCCGATGGCTGCGATGTGGCTGGAGGTATCGAAGGAAGCGGATTCACTCATGGGGTGGGGAGGGTTCTCGGATTTTTCGGCGCGTCGGTAAACTTGATTTTTGGGGAAAAGCGAAATATCTGTGGCGCATCCAACAGCTACTACCAGCTAGAATGCGAGGAGGTCAAACTTGCGGGTTTTTAGGCCGGAAAATGGCGAATCGGTGGATTGGCATTTGGCGCTTTTCCGTAAGGGCCGATCAGGCTAGGGTGTTGGCTTGTGAACATCGTGGATGAAATCAGCCTGAGGGCATCTGGCGAGCGCCCGGCCTTGGTAGCGGGTGATATGGCGCTGAGTTATGGCGAGCTTTTTGAGCGGGTTTCCAAGGTCTCTACGTGGCTGGAGCGCTGCCGAGGGTTCCGTGGTGAAGGGGTGCCAAGGGTGGGGCTGGCGTGCGCAAATGGATTGGACTACATCATTCTTGCGCTGGGCATTCTGAAAGCAGGCGGTTGCCTTGTGCCGGTGGCCGAGGAGCTTACCGAAGCAGAGCGCACTGAAATCATCGAGCGGACGGGCCTCCGTGGTCTGATTTATGGAAGAGATTCAAAGGGACAGGCCAAGAGCGAAGGCCCGGCGGAAAAACAAACCGGTGCGAACTGGTGTCCGTTAGATAGTAAGCCATTGCTCTGTGAGGCAGAGTTTATGGCGCTGGAGCCAGCCTTTATTCGCTTCAGCTCCGGGACCACAGGGCAGAGCAAAGGAGTGATTTTGAGCCATCGGAAGCTCCGCGAAAGGATAGAGGCGGCCAATGCAGGATTGGGAATCGGCCCGGGAGACCGGGTGCTCTGGATGTTGCCGATGGCCCATCATTTCGCGGTTTCCATTGTGCTCTATCTTTACCATGGAGCGTGCACGGTCATAGGCACCTCTCATCTCGCGTCGGAAATTTTAAGAACGGCGAGAAAGTCCCGCGCCACGGTAATCTACGCAGCCCCATTTCACCATTCGCTTCTTGCGGCGGATCAGGGCGATTACCGCTGGCCGGATCTACGCCTGGCCGTCAGCACCGCCGCGCCATTGCCCGAGGCGGTGGCAAACGGGTTTTTCAAACGATTCGGTAAACCGTTGGCACAGGGCATGGGAATCATCGAGGTGGGTCTGCCATTGCTCAACACGGGTGGGGCGGGGGACTCGCCGATGGCGGTGGGCAGGCCGCTGCCTGCCTACGATGTGGAGTTGCGGAATGACGAGGGAATGCCCGTCACCGCGGGACGGACAGGCGAACTTTGGATCAAAGGCCCCGGGATGTTTGACGCCTACCTGTCTCCATGGCAAACAGGTGAGGAAATCTGTGTGGATGGGTGGTTTGCCACCGGCGATATCGCAGCGACGGATGCGGCAGGCCGGGTCTATCTCAAGGGCAGAAAAAAAAGTGTGCTCAACGTGAGCGGGATGAAGGTTTTTCCCGAGGAGGTCGAGCTCGTTTTGGAGCGACACCCCGCAGTGAAAAAGTGCCGGGTGCTGGGGCTTGCACACTCGGTTTTGGGCACCATCCCAGTGGCGGAAGTGATTTTAGAAGACGGCGCAATGGCGACCTCACGCACTTTGATCCAATGGTGCAAAGAGGTGCTTTCGATCTACAAGGTGCCAGCGCGGGTGAGGTTTGTGGAAGCCTTACCCACCACCGCAAGTGGCAAAATCCGGCGAGTTTGAACGAGGGGTGGAATTTTTCGAATAATACGGAAATCCCGTCCGTCCATCAGAGCATGAAAAACCATCTTTCAGGGTTGCGGGCAGGAGCATGGTCCTTGGTGGCTGCGCTTGGATTTTCCAGTGTGAGTTGCATGACCACTTATGATACGAATGGCAGGGCGATGCAGACGGTGGATCCAGCGGTGGCCATTGCAGGAGTCGCGGCTGCGGGCCTGATCGGCTATGCGATCGCCAATGACAATCATGGCAGCAACCATTATTACGGCGGTGGCGGGTATTACTCGGACCCTTGCGATGACTACGGCTACGGCGGCTACTGATCGTCAGGATTTGTCAGCGCCGTCTGACTTGCACGGTCATGAAGCAATTGATCATCGCACTCTTGGGCACGCTTGCCTCGCGAGTTTCGATGCCGTTGCTGGTGGAAATCAGCACATCGGTAAATCCAGCAGGCGCACCAATTTGTCCCGGAGTTTTCC
>JBBRIB010000198.1:0-6233 GCA_038221745.1 Verrucomicrobiales bacterium | reverse complement strand
CGCGATTGGCAACTAGGACACGCTTGAACATGGATGAAGAAGTGGAAAGTGATCAATGAGCAGTGATCGGAAAAGATCATTTATTTGATGCGGAAGAGCACATCGCCGTATTGGACCGGGGTGCAGTCTTCAGCGACCATCTCACAGATGGTGCCGGATTTCTCTGCTTTGATTTCGTTCATTACCTTCATCGCCTCAATGATGCAGAGCGTATCGCCGATGGAAACCGTTGAGCCGATCTCGACGAAGTTTGGCGCGTCCGGCGCAGGTTTCAGATAGAATGTTCCGACCATCGGTGAGGTGATCTCGGCACCCACCGCCGCAGGGGCGGCCGCCGGAGCAGGGGCGGATGCCGGAGGAGCCAACGCGTAGCCACCCACCGCTGGCGCACTTGGGAGATTGGCCATCAAGCTGCGGAGGTCATCCATGTCAGCACCCTTTTTGAGCTTGAGGTGAAAGTCCTTTTTGGTGAGGTCAAACTCAGTGAGTCCGTGCTCATTCATGAGCTCGACGATGCGGCGGATTTCTTGCAGGTCCACGATGGAAGAATGTTGGGAGTTGGTTACAAATGAGCGGGAATCGCTTCGTTCTTGAAACCTAGGTGGGCTGGCCAAACTGCGTCAAGCGGGAACGCGGAATCTACGGCATGAAGCTCTCGCGGAGTGGTTTGAAATCCTGTCTCCATAAGAACTTGCGGCAGCCATTTCCATGAAATTGGCCGATCTGGTCCCTCAGCCCGCTTTTTATGGCAAAAAAGTCACAAATTAAATTTTGTCCGATTTTACTGATGATTTAGAGTGGTTCAGTTGTTTGACCTATTGAATTTGTTCCAGTTGTGAGGCTGGGGGAACTCATGAAAGACTAACAGCAATGGCTCCGTAACCTCGCTGCTGCCGAGAAAAATCGACCTGCTCCTGGCCAATGGCACGGGGTTTGCTCAATTGGAATCGCCACCCATACACAAACAAATGAACAGTACATTACCACATACCCCGTATCCCGACTTGTCTAGTGTGCCGTCCGAGTTGTCCTTCGAAGGCACTTGGGACGGCGATGCAGTGTCGGAATTGATCCGCTCCAAGTGCGATCATGGCGAAACTCCGGCTTTTCTCTTCATTGGAAGAAAAGAGGCGGCGTTGTTGAAAGAACACCTGGCTGATGCCTTTGGTGAGGAATCCGTAGTGACGCTCCATGGCACCTATTACATGGGCCTTGATGTCGTTCCGGTGGACTGCGAGTCCTTCCTCTGCACCGGCGGACGCAAAGCGGTTCGTATCCTCCAGGACCCCATGGCCCGCCGCCCCGCGTGGCGCGACCGTGAGACGGAAACGCTCTGGCAGTTTCGAATCTGAACCACGCTTGTGACTCCCGCTCCTCCATCAAAAGAGGAGGAGCCGGCGTCCTAAGACTCGCTCGGACGAAATTTCCAAAACGAATCCACCCACCCTGGACTTCCATGAAATGCCCCTTCTTCGGAGGGGGCATTTTTTTGTTTAAACACTTTCCTAAAACCCAGCTTCCGTCACTTCCCAACGCCTTGGCATTTCCCAGCTTTGGAGTACTCCGACAGTGGCCCGTTTGAGAACCTCAAGCGTGATGCCCGGTTGCATCTCCACCTTCGCCGAAATTTCTTCGAACCGCTCCACATCGCTGCTCGGAACTCCGTGGATTTTCACTCGCCGGACAAGACCTGTGGATAAAATCGCCGATTCAAGTTTCGAAGGGCTGACTTTGCGCCCCGCCACATTGATGGCCGCGCCCGAGGTGCCGGTAAGGTGAAGGCGTCCCTTGGCATTCACAAAGCCGGAGTCCCGCGTCTGATAGACTCCATCCCCTAACAGATCATCCTCACGTGAAAACTGATAGCCGCCAGCCACGCTCCCGCTTCTCACCACAATGCGCCCATCCGCACTGATGGAAACATCGACACCCGGCAGCAGATCACCCACATCATCCGCCGATTCACGGACTTTTTCAGAAGCGTCGTAGGAAATGCCGCCGCATTCACTTGCCCCGTAGAAATTGCGAATCTTCAGCCCGGAGGCAGCCATCACCTGTGCTTCGAGGTCCAGCGAAAGTGGCGCACCTGCGGAGAGCGCGATCCGAATCGGCGCACCTGTTAGAATGCCGGTGCGATGCCAAGCCCGCCACATCGATGGCACTGCGGCCACATCCATGGCTGCGTGGGTTTTCAAAATCCCCTCGATCACCCGTGGGTAAGGCACCGCAGCCAAATGAATCGGCACCCCATGCATGAGCAAGGGCAGCACCACATTGGAAAATCCATAGGAGTGGGAAAGCGAGATCACCGCCAAATTCGGCACGGAGGGCTTGAGATCCATCGCCGCCACCAGCCGATCCACATCCGCCGCCACTTGCGGTTCGTTAAGAAAAATACCGCGTGGAATCCCACTGGCACCGGGCGTGTATTTCACCAATGCGGTCCCGGCAGGGGCCTCGCCCAAATTGGGAGCCGCCGCCTCGCGCTCGATTGGAATCACCGCCTGGCCATCGCGCCACGCCCTTAAAATTTCCACGAAGAAATCCACTTGTCCACTGCGGGCGAGCACCGGACCACGCGCGGTGGGCCGGGTTGCCAGCGCCGCAGCCAGATCCTCAAACGTCAGACAGCGCCCGCCTTCGTAAATCGCAGGGCGCGGGGCATATCGCTTGAGGACTTCCAACCAACGGAGATAGAGCATTTGACAAGGTGCGTGTGGGTGCCTAGCTAACTCCGCCCCCTTTTGACGAGCTTTAACTTGATTCGATTTTCCCGTGGCCTATTCACCCGCCTTCACCCCGCACTTCCCTGCCTGCCCCGTGGTGATCACAGGCGCGGGCATCATCTCGCCCATGGGGCAGAATTGGGAGGAAAACTCGGCGGGTTTCCGGGCAGGGAAAATGGCGATCTCCGATGTCACCTTGTTTGATGTCTCACGCCAAAGGGTCGGCAAGGCCGGGCAAGTCGCACTTCAGGAAACCGCTCCCGAGTCTGCCATTTCCCGCAGCGCATGGCGACGCATGGACCGTGGCACGCGCCTCGCCTTCATCGCCGCCCGGGAGGCCCTCGACTCGGCAAAAATCCACCATCAAAACATGCCCGTCATCGTCGGCACCTCCGCCGCCGCCATGCCCATCGGTGAGGACTATTACAAACAAGCCCAGGCCGGAACAGCGGCCCCTCGCGCGCAATTGCAACGCGTGGAAACCTATCAGGCCCAGCGCCAGATGATCGACATGATGCGCGCTCTCGATGTCCACGGCCCATTGAGAATTGTTTCAAACGCCTGTGCTTCTGGAGCGAATGCCATCGGCCAGGCTTTTCACCTAGTCCGCTCCGGGCGCGCGGAGTGCGTTCTGGCAGGCGGCTACGATGCGCTTTGCCAATTGGTTTTCGCAGGCTTCGATGCCTTGCAAGCGCTCAGCCCATCCGGCATTCCGCGGCCCTTCGATGCGGCGCGGGATGGCCTGGCCTTGGGCGAGGGTGCGGGCTTTGTGGTCGTCGAGTCCGCCGCTTCCGCTCGTGCCCGAGGGGCTCACATCCTCGCAGAAATCCTCGGTTACGGTGCCGCCACCGATATCCACCACCTCACCCAGCCGAACCCTCAAGGCGATGCCGCACTTCTCACGATGCAGGCCGCCTGCGCCATGGCAAATTTAACACCCATCCAAATCGACTACATCAACTCCCACGGCACCGGCACCCCGCTCAATGACATCGCAGAGGGAAACGCCATCCAACGCTGGGCAGGAAATGATGTTGGAAAAATCCAGGTCAGCTCGACCAAATCCGCCACCGGCCATCTGTTAGGCGGAGCCGGCTCGGTGGAATCCGTCATCTGCCTGATGGCCCTCGCCGGCCAATGGCTCCCCGCCAGCCTCAACGTGCGCGAGGCCGATGCCGTTTGCACCTTCGATCTCGTCCGCACGCCGCGCGAGGCGGTCGTGAAGCGGGTGCTCACCAATTCCTTTGGCTTCGGTGGTGCCAATGCCAGCCTCATCTTCGGCCAGGAGGGACTCGCATGATCCTCTCCATCACAGGCACTGGTGCGGTCACACCCGCAGGCTGGGGAGTCCAGCCCATGATGGATGCGCTCGCTTCCGGCACTCCACCTCCCCTCTCCCGGTTGGAAAGAAATCTCAATGGCACCACCCTCTTCACGCCCGTGCGGCGTGTGCCATCCGAGAATGCCACCACGCCCAAAATCCCGCGCCTCCGCCGCACCAGCCCTATCTCGAAGTTCGCCGCCGCCGCCGCGATGGAGGCCCTCGGAGAAACCCGCCTTGCCGCCATCGCCGCGGGAAATCTCCGCGTGGGAGTCATCTTCACCGTCCTCAATGGCTGCGTGAATTATTCCAACCGATTCTTCAGCGAAGTCCTCGCAGATCCATCCATCGCGAGTCCGATCTTGTTTCCTGAAACTGTTTTCAACGCCCCGTCCAGCCATCTTTCCGCGATGATCGGCAGCGCTGCGCCAAACGACACCCTGATTGCCGATGGCACGGGATTTTTCACCGGCATGGACCTCGCCGCAGAGTGGCTCCTGCGCGGCGACGTCGATGGCTGCCTGATCGTGGCCAGTGAGGAAATCGACTGGCTCAGCGCCGAAGGCCTGCGGCTTTACTCGAAGGACCTCATTCCCGCCGAAGGGGCCGGCGCGATCTATCTGGAAGCCACCGAAGGAACTGTCAGGCTCCTCCATTTGCCCGATCCCATTTCGTTCACAAAATTCTCCCGTGCCGAAAGTGCCAAAGAAATCCGCAAATCACTCGCTATCGAAAACCACGAAAGCCACCTCCTCATCGATGGCCGGGTGGGCATCCGCAATCAGGACCTCGCAGAAACACAAGCTTGGGAAGATTGGTTGGGTGCGAGATGGTCGCCCCGCGAAATCCTTGGAGAAGCCATGGGAGCTTCCACCTCCTGGCAGGTGATCGCGGCCGTGGAGGCGATCCGCAACCATCCATTTCCCAAAGCCGTCGTCTCTGCCGTGGGCAGCAATCAACAAGCCGCAGGATGCGTGCTTGGCAGTTAGAAATTCTTTGGAGATTTCACACGAGACTTTTGAGGGCAACTGCGGGCATTTACCATCCGACAGAAAAAACCTCGCGCCGTGGTTGGAATTCCAAGATCGACCTGGCGTAATTTATTATTGATTTTGCTAGACCTCGTCTCCGTGCACTCTAGTCTTTCCGTGAAATGAGCTTCTGGGACAATTTAAAGGACAAGGTTAGTAACATAAACGCCTCATTGCAGGTCAACATAGGAAAGTTCAAAAATGCAGAATTTGCCAATGGGACAATGGCCATCTGTGCGTTGATCGCTGCGGCGGACGGCAATGTAAGCGGTCAAGAAAAGGGGAAGATCGCCGCTCTAATCACTCAGAACGAAATGCTGAAAATATTCCCTGCCGCCGATCTGAAACAGAAGTTTGATCACTTCTGCGACAAGATGGCCGCAGATTATGATTTTGGGAAAGTCGAAGCGATTCAGGCGATCGCCAAACTCAAGAGCAAACCGGACCAGGCACGTGCGGTGATCCAAGTGGGCATCATCATCGGCGGAGCCGACGGGAATTTCGATACCGACGAGAAGCGGGCGATCAAGGAAGCCTGTAATGCGGTGGGGATCAGCCCTGCGGAATTCGACCTTTGAATCCGATAAGTTTGCATCCTCCGAGAAGGCACATGAATCTATTCAAAAGAGGCCAGAAAGGCACGTTGGCAAGCTTGGGTGCGGATGGAGCAGCCCCTCAGGTGAGCTTGGCTGTTGCGCTGGAATTGACCGGCGGCCCGGAGGTGGATTTCTGTTGTTTCGGATTGGATTGCGAGGGAAAGCTGTCCGATGGGCGCTATCTCGTTTTCTACAACCAACCTCAGTCCCCGTGTGGAGGAATTGCGGTTGAGGCATCAACGAGCGGCACACAGCGGACCTTCAAGATTGATTTTTCCAAGATCCCCCAAAGCATAAGGCGGTTGGTCTTCACCGCGACTGTTGAAGGCAGCGCGGCGATGCGCCAGATCACCTCGGGGACTGTGAGGCTGGCCTCCGTTAGCCAGCCGCTTGCTGAGTTTGAGCTACGAGCGGCGGATTACGCGGATGAGAAGGCACTGATGCTGGCGGAACTCTATTGGAAGGATGGATGGCGCTTTGCGGCTACTGGCCAAGGTTTCGCGGCGGGGCTCGCTGGTCTGCTCCGGCACTTTGGCGGCGAGGTGGCTGAGGCCTCCCC
>JBBRIB010000197.1:0-6251 GCA_038221745.1 Verrucomicrobiales bacterium | reverse complement strand
ACAGTCCTCTATGTCGGCCATCGATCATTTCGTCGAGAAAGGATGGGCTCACCGTGTTCACGAAACGGGAGGCGATGATGCCGCTGGCGAGAAAGTTGACCGGGTTGTGCTCGCGGGATTCTTCGTAGTTGCCGGGGAAGCGTTCCAAATAGAGCGATTGCCAGAACTCGGCGGCATCAATGCCCGCCTGCTCCATTCGAGCAAGGCTCTGGCGCTCGGTGTGAATGTTATGAATCGTGAAAACGCACGGAATATTCAGCCGCCGCGCCGCAGCGGGTATGATCCCGGTCATCCAATCGTGGCAGTGGATCAGGTCCGGTTCGACCCGCGGGATAATGTTGTTGATCACCTCCCGTTGGAACGCCAGGGCGACCTCCGGATTATCCTGGCTCTGATGGCTATAAACACGATCACGATAGTAAAAACTGCGGTCTTCGGCGAGGTGGAGGTTTGCATGGGTGGGCTTACGTTTGTAGTCCCTCCAATCATCGTTACGGAAGGCGGACGGCTCCACGCCAAACAGGCGACGGTAATGGGGAAGAGCCACATGCACATCAGCTCCTCGCTCGGTGAGCGCTTCGACCAATAGTGCGGCAACATCCGCCAAGCCCCCGCCTTTGGCGCGAATCCTTGTCGTGGGTCCCTCCAGTCCGGCTGGCAGGGACGTGATTTCCGGCGTGACGATCAGGATTCGTGGCTTGCGCTTGAGGTTTAAGCGGGTCTCTCCTCCAAGAGTGATTTGCAATTCCTTTTTTTCGCTAGCACCGCCGTCGCCCGTGATCGCCCTCTGTCCTTCAGAAACGAAACATTGTGCCGGGGATCGATCTTCGCATGTTTTCAAATTTATTGGCTCTGGCGACGGCATGTTTTTAAAGCGCAATTATCGTAAATTTGTCAGACAAGACTGAACACTTGCCCCCAGCTCGAACTCAGGAAAAGGAAGCGCCCCATACGCCGGACCAAACCACAGGATGGGTGTGGCATTCAGACGATGTTTGGTATTGAATTTCGATTGTCGCAAATCATTCATTTTGTATTTTCAGTCTCCTAGATTGTCCGTGAACGGGTGACGGTGCCATGGGGTGTTGTCCCCATGCCTGTTTCAGTGGGCCGGATGGTGTTGATCGCTTGGGACACCCCATTGGCCCACCATCCGCTTGGGCGGAAGCGTTCCGCCTCTCCTTGAATGTCCCTCGCGGCCCGCTTCGTGCCTGGGATCACCTTTTTTGTCCTGCATCCAATTTCGAAGTTTGGTCGCATTCAAAGCTTTACACTTTTCTTTTTTGCCCGAAGCGGCTCGTCTGTTTAAAATCGTGGAACAAACAAGGATGCAAAACACATGGACAACCGGCCAACGTTGGGTCAGCGATAGTGAGCCTGAACTCGGCCTTGGCATCATCACCGGCAGTGGCGATGGCCGCGTGGATATCCTTTTCAGAGCCACGGGCGAAAAACGCTGCTATGCCACCGAGTCCGCACCGCTGCGCCGGGTGCGATTCTCGCCGGGTGATCGGATCAAAGAACGCTCGGGTGGCGAGAAAACCATTGAGGCCGTCCAGGAAGAAAAAGGCCTGCTCATTTACCTAACAGAGTCCGGCACGTCCCGCGAGATCGACCTTTGCGATGCGATGAGCTTCAGCAAACCGCAGGACCGGCTCTTCGGTGGCAAGCTGGATGAGCCTGCCGAGTTTGATCTCCGTGGCGAGGCCCTCCGCCGCCGGGCTGCGATGCGGCGTTCTCCGGTGCGCGGTCTGGCGGGAGCGCGCATGGACTTGATCCCGCACCAGCTTTTCATCGCGGATGAGGTGGCAAACCGGCCCCGCCCACGAGTTTTGTTAGCCGATCAGGTCGGACTGGGCAAAACCATCGAAGCCTGCCTCATTCTTCACCGCCTCATCCTCACGGGCCAAGCCCGGCGTGTGCTCATCCTCGTGCCTGAGCCGCTGGTGCATCAATGGTTCGTTGAGTTGCTGCGGCGTTTCCAGCTTTCCTTCAGCCTCTATGATGAAGGCCGCTGTGAAGCCATCGAATACGGCGATCCCGAGGGTAATCCATTCTTGGAAAGCCAATGGATCCTCGCCGCCGTGGATTTTCTAGCAGAAAATGAACTCCGGGCCGCGCAAGCCCGCGAGGCTGGCTGGGATGTGCTGGTGGTGGATGAAGCGCACCATTTGGAATGGTCTCCCACGGAGGCTGGTGCCGCCTACGAAATGGTCCGCAGCCTTGCGGAAACCACGGAGGGTCTGCTGCTTCTCACCGCCACTCCCCAGCAACTCGGGCCGGAAGGCCACTTCGCACGGCTCAAGTTGTTAGATCCCGAGCGTTATACGGATTTGGAAAAATACCGCGAGGAGACCGAGCACTACGAACAGGCCGCCGAGATCATCGAGGCCCTCGCCGCAGGTGGCGAGGCGGACGCGCGGTTGCAGGAATTCGTCGTCGGGCGCCGCCGCTTGGAAAAGGGCGTTCAGGCTTTGTCAGGCAATCAACCTCATGCCCGTGAACGTTTGATTTCAGACCTGCTCGATAGCTGTGGGGTCGGCCGCGTGATGTTCCGCAACACCCGCAAAAAGCTCGGCGGCTTTCCCTTGCGTGAACCACGCCTGGAAACCGTGCCAGATAAATTCACGTGGCTTTGCGGGTTGTTGGAAAAATTTGCGCAGGAAAAAATCCTCGTCATCACCAGGACTCGTGAGCTGGCAGAAGAAATTTTGGAGAAGCTGCGCGATGGCACCGGCATCATCGGAGCCTTGTTTCACGAAGAACTTTCCCTCCTCCAGCGCGATCGCAATGCCGCCTTCTTTGCCGAAGAGGAGGGAGCGCAGGTCCTCGTCTGTTCCGAGATCGGTAGCGAGGGGCGGAATTTCCAATTCGCACGCCACCTCGTATTGTTTGATCTACCCGAAGATGTGGATCTGCTAGAGCAACGGATTGGTAGGCTGGATCGCATCGGCCAGCGTGGCACCATCCAGGTCCATGTGCCGGTGCTGCCTGGCAGTGAAGATGAGGTCCGCTTGCGGTGGCTTGAAGAAGGGCTTGATGCCTTCCGCGCCAGCCCCGTGGGTGCGGCGGAAATCCAACGTGAGCTGGCCCAGGATCTTGATGAAGCACTGGATGATTCCTCACTCGTCGCCCCTCTCATTGTGAAAACCCTCGCTTGCCGCGAGCGCATCTCCAAGCGCCTCGCCCAAGGGCAGGACCGGTTGTTGGAGCGCAGCTCGCATCGGCCCGAGCGCTCGGCGTGGCTGGTGGAAAAGATCCGCGAGTGGGATGAAAGTGCGGACTTTGAAGATTTCCTGCTGCGCCTCTTCGAACATTCCGGCCTCCACATCGAGGAACTCGGCAAGCGCCGCTATTTCCTCCTTCCCGGCAATTTAAAGTCCGATGCCTTTCCCGCGCTTCCTGCCGATGGCATGACTTTCACCTTGGATCGCCAGCGGGCTCTGGAGCGTGAGCAAGAGGCGTTTCTCACATGGGATCACCCGATGGTGCGCGGTGCGCTGGATCTGATGTTAGGCTCGGAGGCTGGGAACGCCTCATTCGCCGTTTGGGAAATTCCCGGGGAAAAATTGATCTTGTTAGAAGCGTGGTGGGTGGTGGAATGCGTGGCCCCTGCCGAGCTACATGTGGAGCGCTTCCTCGCACAAACGCCCGTGCGGGTGGCGGTGGACCACCAAGGGGCAGAGCGCACGGCAGACATTCCACTCCTCAAAGCCAAGCTCCGCCGGGGCGATGCGGCCAGCCTGCTCAAGAATGAGAAAGTGCGCCGCAAGTTCCTCCCCGAGATGCTCGAGCAAACCCGCCGCTTGGGCGAAACCGCGGGCCGCCTCGTCATCAAGGAAGCCTTGGAAGCCATGCGTGAACAACTCGCTGCCGAGATCGCCCGCCTGCGGGATCTCGCGGAAATCAATGATCACATCAAGCCCGAGCACATCACCCTTCTCGTGGAGCGCGAACTCGCCCTCACCTCCGCGATCCAAAGTGCCCGCGTCCGGCTGGATGCCGTGCGCTTGATCTGGAAGGCACCCGCGTCTTGAAGTCGCAAGGTCCTCGACAAGGCAGGGCGCTACCACCGGGAGCGCCTGCGAATGAGTGGTGAAGAACCGATCCCGGCGCCGCCGCTCCGACCCCTCGAGTGCACTCATTTGTCCTCGCATTCTCCTGCAGCCCCGGCGGTGCAGCCCTACCTTTTGGTAGAGGAAATGTCCGTTCGTGATTGGTTAGATTGTTGGCCCCCAGCGGGGAAATTGTAAAATGAGAGTTGGCGAGGGGGCGGGGAGTCTGCCACAACCGGGGCGTGCCTGAGACCCGTATCCTCCAAGTCGCTGATGATGAGATGAAAGAAGCTATTAGCGTGGCTTGCGAATTGCTGCGGGCGGGTGAAATCGTCGCGCTGCCGACGGAGACGGTCTATGGCTTGGCGGCGGATGCTCTTAATCCGGAGGCGGTGGCCAAAGTCTTCGCGGCAAAAGAGCGGCCTTCATTTGATCCATTAATCGTCCACATCGCATCTCGCGGGGATTTGAAAGATGTGGCGATTGTGCCCGGGGAAATCGCGGAAACGGTGAACAAACTCGCTTCCGCGTTTTGGCCCGGGCCGCTGACTTTGATTTTACCCAAGCATCCCGACATCCCGGATCTGGTGACGAGCGGCCTAACTACAGTGGCTGTGAGACAGAGCGCCCATCCGGTTTTCCGGGCAGTAGCCAAGGCGCTTGGCCGTCCGATCGCGGCACCGAGTGCGAATCGCTTCGGGCGGATTTCCCCGACATCGGCCTCGGCGGTGATGAAGGAACTGGAGGGCCGGATTCCGCTCATCGTGGATGCGGGGGCGTGCAGTGAGGGCTTGGAAAGCACCATCATTTCCATCGAGCCACGCGAGGGGAAGAAGCCGCTTTTCCGGCTGCACCGCGCGGGGCCAATCACCAGGGAGCAGCTTCAGGAATACGGGAAGGTGGAAAAAGCGAGAGCGATTTCCGAGGAGGCCCCGCAGGCACCCGGGCAACTTGCGAGCCACTACGCGCCGCTCACACCGTTAATTTTGTTAGAGAAGCCGGCTGATTTCCAAGCCGAGGAGGGCAAGCGCTACGGCTTGATGAGTTATACCGGTGAGGATGACAGCCCGTATGTGGGGCTACACGATTGGGAGCAGATCGAGGCGCTCAGCCCCGGGAGCGGGAAACTGGCGGAAGCGGCGATCCGTTTGTTTTACGTGATGCGCCTGTTGGACGAGGCGGGACTCGATGCAATCATCGCCGAGCCTGTGAGCGAAACGGGACTCGGAGTGGCGATCATGGATCGCCTGCGCCGCGCGGCGGGTAAAGTGGAAGAGCGTAACCACTGATTCTACGACCCGCACGGATAAGAAGGGAGACCCGGGTTTTGGTTTCGGAGGATCATTCTAAAGCGACACCCACATGATAGAATACCCGTGGCGTGTCAGGTGGGAGGTTGAGAGGAATCGAAACCAAAGCGCCCGTGCCGCTTTGAACTGCCAAAGGAGTCCAATCTAGCAGATCCACACTGCTTTCCACGGTATATCGTCGGCCGGTGAGCGTGGCGAACGAAATCGTCACGGCGTTGGGCGATGATCGGGAAACGGCAATTTGATAGAATGATCCTGCGTTGAAGGGGTCCGTCCCGAAAAGATTCTCGGCAAAATCGGTTTGCGTATCGTTGTCATCATCCGGGTCGAGAACATCGGGGATGCCATCGAGATCATTGTCCGGCAGGAAGGTGACGTTGAGATTATCAAAAGCAATGCCCTGCGGAAGGGGTACCAAGGTGAGCGTCTGGCCAGCGTTGGGGGAGCCTTTGGAGTTGCTGCCGGAAGATGCCGCCCAACCAGATGCTGTCAGACCGATGGATGAGTTCGCAATCGTGGTCGAATTGCTCTGTGAAACCGGGATTGGTATGGAAGTCATTCCCGAAGCAGGCCCGTTTCCCGCAGTGAAGGTGCCACCGTAAGAGAGCAGTTGCAGCACTTGGGATGTGGTTTGATTTACAATTGCAAAACCATCACGCGGGCCGTTTTGAATGCCGTTCGATGGCAGCGTCGCAGACAGAAACCGATGGCCGCCGAAGGTTCCGCCAAGGGTGAACGCGGTGTCTATACTGCCGCGCATCAGGATTTGTGATTCGCGAAGAACTGAAAGTTCAGGGCTAATAGGCTTTTAAGTTCGGGTTTGAGCTTTTCTTCAAAATCGTCCAGGCAACGGTCGATGGCGGCGCGGAATCCGCTGAAATCCCTG
>JBBRIB010000196.1:0-6252 GCA_038221745.1 Verrucomicrobiales bacterium | reverse complement strand
AGCCCACCCGTCCGTGGGCACGCACAGCGATTGAATCTACGACAGGAACCATCGCCGTGCTAAAGACGATGGTTCTCCCTGCGGAAGCGACGATCAGCGATCGCCGCCCTTGAATCCGCCACCGCCGCCGCGCGGACCACGATTCCCGCCGGGCTTCGGGCCAGCCGGTCGCGGACCGTTCGGGCGTGGACCGGAAGGACGGGCACCCGCAGGACGCGGGCCGCTGGGCTTGGCGCCGGCCGGGCGCGGGGAAATGCCTGTGGCGCTGAGGAGTTGGCAGAGTTTGAGGCGTTGCGCCTCGCCGCCGGAGAGGGTGTTGAGTGGCTGGCCGAGCTTGAGGTAGCCGAGGCCGACTTCGAGAAGTGGCGCAAGGGCGGTGAGGGTTTGCTCGATGAGGCGGGCTTCTTTTTTGGTGTGATGGGCTTGGCGGTTAAAAACCGCCGCCACGGCTTCGGCGATTGTGAGTTCGAGGATCTGCGTGATGGAGTGGGCGTTCCAAGTGTAGTCGAGAGTCGAGGGTTTGTAGCGTTTTCCGTTGCAATCAGGGCAGGTGACGTAGAGGTCTGATAGAAACTGCATTTCCACTTTCTCGAAGCCATTGCCGGCGCAGCGGTCACAACGGCCATCACCGGAATTGAAGGAGAAGAATCCCGGTTTGAGAGCGGCGGCTTTTGCCTCGTCCGTTTCACAAAAGAGCTGGCGGATGGGATCGAAGGCACCGAGGAAAACCGCAGGGGTGGAGCGCGGGGTGCGGGCGACGGCGGTTTGATCGACAAGCTCCACTCCGCTGAGATGTTGGGAGCCTTTGAGCTCCTTGATGGGCGCGGCATCGCCCTCAGCCGCTTGGCCGAGCTTGCGGGCGAGATTGAGGTAGAGCACATCGTGGGAGAGGGTGGATTTGCCCGAGCCGGAAACACCTGTCAGACAAACGAAGAGGCCGAGAGGAACCTCGATATCGAGTTTCCTGAGGTTGTGGCGTGTGGCCCCTTTGATGGAGAGGATTTGTTTGTTGTCAGGCTTGCGGCGCTTGGTCGGGACGGCGATGGATTTTTGACCGGTGAGCCAGGGTAGGGTGCCGGGGGAAGTTACCAGTTGGGAGTTGTCAGTTTTCAGGGAAGAAGCTCCGCGCTTGGTAATTTTCTCACTGAAAACTGAACCCTGAAAACCAGCATTTTCGCCCTGCGGGGATCCTTGGTAGATGAGGGTGCCGCCGAAGGTGCCTGCGCCGGGGCCGATGTCCACGAGGTGATCGGCAGCGAGCATGACCGTTTGCTCATGCTCGACGACGACGAGGGTATTTCCCTTGTCCCGCAGGCCGTGCATGACACCGACGAGGCGATCAATGTCCCGCGGGTGGAGACCTACGGTAGGCTCATCCAGCACGAAAAGTGTGCCGGTGAGCGCGGCCCCGAGGCAGGTGGTGAGATTCACCCGCTCGACTTCTCCGCCGGAGAGGGTGCGGGTGGCGCGATCCAGCGTGAGATAGCCGAGGCCGACTTGATCGAGGTAATAGAGGCGCGAGGAAATTTCAGTTAGAACAAGATCGAGGGTGGGATCGGTGGGGCGGTTTGAGATTTGAGATTTGAGATTTGAAAACCAGGGGACGAGATCGGAGATGGGGAGTGACCAGATTTCCGGGAGGGTTTTGCCCTCGATTTTAAAGCACAGGGACTCGGGTTGGAGGCGCTTGCCACGGCAGGCTCCGCAAGTGGTGTAGGAGCGGTAGCGGCTGAGGAAAACGCGGACGTGCATCTTGTATGCCTTGGTTTCCATCCAATCGAAAAAGCCTTTGACGCCATACCAATCGCCGGATTGCCAGAGTTCTTCGAGCTGGTCCGGGGAGAGGTTTTCTGAATTACGGTCGCCGTAGTAGATCCAGTCCTGCTCGTCTTTTGATAGGTCTTCCCATGGGGTCTTGAGATCGATGTCGCGCTCTTTGCAGTTGCGAACGAGGTCGCGCTGGCACTCATCGCCGCGCTCGCCTTGGAAGGGCTTGATGGCACCTTCGGCGATGGAGAGTGTGTGATCCGGGATGGCTTTTTCGAGATCGATGCCGATGACGCGACCGAAGCCACGGCATTTCGGACAGGCGCCCAAGGGGGAGTTAAAGGAAAAGAGCGCGGGGGTGGGCGGGCGGAGGGTGAAGCCGGTTTTGGGATTGGTCCAGGTGGTGGAGAAGGTGCGGGAGGAGCCGCCCGATTTCACCCCTTGGACGGTGGCGTGGCCTTTGCCGAGGGTGAAGGCGGCCTCAAGGGCCTCAAGGAGGCGAGAAACGTTTTCTTTCGTCAGCGTGAGGCGGTCCTGGACGATGTGGATGACACGCGGAATGAATTCCGCGCTCCAATTTTCATCGGTGCGGATGATTTCCCCGTTGAGGAAAATGCGGAGGTAGCCTTGGGAGTTTAAAAATGGCAGGAGTTCCGCGGCTTTTGCGTCGGCGGGGATGGCGATGGGGAACGTGACGAGGATGGCTTGTCCTGCGAGATTTTCGCGTGCCCAGCGGGTGGCGGATTCCGGGGAATCCGGCTGGATGGACTCGCCGGTCTTGGGATCGTAACCAATGGCGAGGCGGGCGAAGAGGAGTTTGAGATAATCGTTGATTTCCGTGAGGGTGCCGACGGTGGAGCGGGTGGTACGGACGTGGTTTTTCTGCTCGATGGCGATGGCGGGCGGGATGCCTTCGATGTGATCGACGGCGGGCTTGTCCATCCGATCAAAGAACTGCCGGACGTAGGGGGAGAAGGTCTCGACGTAGCGGCGCTGGCCCTCGGCGTAGAGCGTGTGAAAGGCAAGGGAGGACTTGCCTGAGCCGGACGGGCCGGTGACAACGGTGAGTTTTCCCAGAGGGATTTCGAGATCGAATCCTTGGAGGTTGTGTTGCCTGCATCCACGAAGGACGATGGCGGGTGGGACGGGTGATGGGGTGGACTTCTTGCGAATGCTGGACACGCTTGAACTTACTTGGAAAAGTATGCAAAGCTAGAGGAACTATGCGGCGAGGAGGGAAAAGCCGCCCTTGTTCACTATTCCTCCGGGGGCAGCACAAATCCGCCGGTGTCGCTATCAGGCGGAGTGATGAATCCTCCGCCCGAGTCGGCTTCATCGCTGGGAGAATCGGATGGTGGTTGAGGTTTTATTCCGAGCATGAGGTTCGGGAAATACTCGGTATCTTCGCGGGTGAGGTTGATTTCACCTTCGATGATTTTGATGGCGGCAGCATCGTTTTCTGCTTGAGAACGCTCGATTTGCTTTTGCATTCCGACGATGTAGGTGGCGGCGTGAGTGGCCATGGTTCTTCTAAAGGTGGCATCAAGGGTGGCTTGTTTACCCAGATAGGATGGTGCAAGTTCTTCGATATCGGGAAACTCACCGAAGGTTTCTGCTAGATCCGCAGGAAGGCGGTTGCCGCTTTCCTTGAGCTCCAGAAGGCTATCCTCAAGTTCTTTTTTGCGGTCAGAAGAACCCGCACCGAGCTTACGGACCGAGCGCCTTATGTCTGATTCGAATCCGCCGAGGTTGTTGGTGAGCGCGGTTTGATACTGGTTGATCTGCGATTTTGCCCGGTCTTGCATGATCTTACGGGCCTTTTGATAAAATGCCTCAATATCCATCTTCGGGGGGGGCAGTTCATCCCCTACAGGTGCGATATCGTCAGGTTCTGCAGGTTCGGGAGTATTCGCAGCGGCGAGATCGTCAAGGGAGGGTGTGGGGGTAAGATCAGGCGCAGCTTCGGGGATCGGCGCAGGGGCGGGCGCGGGCTTCGGATTGACCACGATGGGATCCACAGGCTTGGAAGGAATGAGGAACGATAGCCCGTAGTTTTTATGATAATAATAGAGGCCGCCTGCGATCGCCGCGAGGATGAGGAGAAAAGTGAAGGAAGGCCCGGAGGAGCTTTTGGCATGGACGAGGCGCTTCGGCTTGAGCGGCGCGGCGACTTTGGGGATACCTTGTCCGGGTGCGCCATGAGTTGGTAAAGGCGCATGCCTCGGCCTGGAAGCTGTGATGGCCAACAGATCCTTCGCCATCTCTGCGGCGCTGGCGTAACGGGTGGCGGGATAGGGGCTGGTTGCCTTTTTGACAATTGCATCGAACCGAGGATCACAGCGGGAGATCACCGAGGGCGGGCGAGGGTCATCTGCCGGCAATTTACCCGTGAGCAGCTCGTGCAAAAGCACTCCCACGGAAAAGATATCCGCGCGGTAGTCCACCGTGTGTGGGGCGTTGACCACTTCTGGTGCGGTGTAGTGGGGGGTCCCAAAAATTTCCTCACCTTCCCGGATTTTCCGCTCGATGGGCCGGGCGAGGCCGAAGTCTCCGATTTTAGGTTGGGCACCGAGATCTAACAGTATGTTGGATGGTTTGATATCCCGATGGATGATGCCGTTTTCATGGGCATGGGCGAGGCCGCTGCAAACGGAGGAAACAAGGCGCACGACTTCTGCGGGATCGATGGCCTGGCCGTGGGCCGAATGGTAGATCGACTGCCCCGGGACGAACTCCATAATGATGAAAAGCATATCATCCACTTCCCCGAAATCATAGACGCCGATGAGATTCGGGTGATTGAGGCGGGCCATCGCCTTGGCTTCTGATTGGAAGCCCTCGCAGAAAGCAGCGTCTTTGCTTAACTCCTTGGGTAAAATCTTCAGGGCTACCCTGCGATCCAGCGATTTTTGCAAGGCACGATAGACCGCCCCCATCCCGCCAGTGGCGATGAGACCCTCGATCTCATAGCCTGGGAAAAGTTCATTCAGTTCCGCCGCATCCGGTGCAATGAACGGCGTATCTTGGTGTGAGTCACTCATGCATTTTGGGGCTAAAAGGGCGCGTTGAGGTTTTACTACACTGTTTTAAGATATCAAGAGATTTGCCGTAAAATCATGAGAAACCAGCCCGGCAGCCACACTCAGCCCAAGGGCCAGTGATAGACCACCCATTCGGGAATCTTGATCGCCGAGTTGTAAAGCATGTGAAGGGCGATGACCGTGGGCAGCGAGCGGGTGGAGGCGTAAAGCATTGCGCAAGTGAATCCAAACACCCAGACGCTCACCAAGCCGTAGCCATCGTAAAAGTGAAGAATCGAGAAGATCACCGAGGATCCCAAAGCTGCCGGTAGCAGTCCGATTCGATTCCAGAATGAGCGGAAAAGCACCCCACGATAGAGTGTCTCTTCCGCCACAGGGGCGAGGATACATGCGGAAATGACGGCATATGCGAGGCCCCACAGGCCGGCATCGCCCAGGCTGAGGCCGCCGCCGGGGTCATTCGCACTCGCGGTGTTGAAAAACGCCCGCAAGCCCTGATCAAGAACCATCAAGAGCGAGAACGCGCCTAAAACCGCGCGGAAATCAGGCGGACGCGTCATACCTGTCACCCGCACCGCATGCTTAGCACGTCGGAAAATCAATCCGAGTGCGATGAAGACCGGCAGCAACCTCACCACCGCATCTGCTAGAATCCAAAGCCAGTTGGGCAGCCCGGACAGTGCCCGGATGAAGATTTCCAAAATCTGGCTGAAGCCGAGGGAGGCCAAAGTGGCCACTAGAAAAACGATGAAGCCCAACGAAAACGGCCACGCTCCACCGTAGCCCTTCCATTTCACCTTTTGTGCATTGCGCAAATGGCACAACACTCTCGGTAAAAAGACCAAACCCACCAAACCAAGCAGCCAGATCGAGGATCGGGCCATCACGGTGCGCAGTCGAAGCTTCAAATTATCGTGGTCGTAAGATTGCCGCCAAAATGCATGGGGTTGCGCATGTTTTTCCCAATCATCAACGATCTTCGCCTGCCACCAGGTTCCCCCATGGTTCTCCAATTGGATGGAAACCTCTTCAAAATTTGAAATCATCTGCCCCTTGAGCATCTCGCCGAGTGTCGCAGAAACGGGCAGTTTTTCCTGCACCGCCCGGACCACCGCAAAGGCTTCCAAACCACGGAGTGTGATTGCCTTCTCCTTGGCCAACTCTTGAAAAACCTCCAAAGCCCTGCCCCTTGCTTTCACCGGGGTTTCCACCGCCGCGAGACTGCGAAGCCAGCCCGGATCCTGCTCCATCGCATCTGCCAGGCGTAAATCCCGATCAATCTTGAGCAGCGCGACTGCTTCCGTCCCGGGTTCATAACCAGCGGGCTTCCCGAAATAATGATCCCAAAGCCAGACTCCCAGGATAAAAATCAGCAGTGCGATCAACGGCTCGGGATAATCCCTACGCAAGGTGGCGCGGTAGGGATTCCCTTCGTAAGTCATTG
>JBBRIB010000195.1:0-6270 GCA_038221745.1 Verrucomicrobiales bacterium | reverse complement strand
ATCGGTCGTCACGTCACGAAAGTGGTGAAGCGCACGATTTCCCCGAATCTTCAAACCAAACGCATCTGGGTTCCTGAGTTGGGCAAGTTCGTCCGCCTCAAGCTGAGCTGCCGCGCCCTCAAGACCATCAACAAGAATGGTGCTTTTGTGACGCTCAAGAAGGCTGGAATCGTCTGATTCACCTGCCCTCCGAGGTTTGATTTTTTGAAACCAGCTCCATGCCACCACGGAGCTGGTTTTTTATGGTATCCGCCTTGCAATGGCTTCTCCAACGGACATTCTTCGCGGTGAAATCATGAGATTCCCGAGATTGTGTATTTGGCTGATTCTTCTTTTTTCATCCGTCCTGCGGCTGCAAGCCCATCAGGTGGCGAGTGTGGAACTGGAGTTTCTCAAGCTGGAAAGCAGTTGGCGGCTCGCAGGCGAAATGGACATCGCCTACATGCTGCCGGAGACGCGCAATGTGCCGGGTGGCCTGCCGCTGAGCCGCGCCGCCGCAATGAAGTATCCCAAAGAGGAACTTGCCCGCATCCGCACCGAGACGGAGAACACCCTGCGCAAACTCATCCGCATCACCTTCGCCGGCCGAGATGCAAAGTGGCGGGTGGAGTTCCCGGACTTCGAGAGAAAACCCTTCGAACTCCCCCCCGAGGCGGGTGATATCGCGCTGATTTCCGTGCATTTGGAAATCGAGCCCGTCGCCACCCCCGGCGAGCTACAGATCCATTGGGCGGGCGAACAGGAAACGGAATTGATCATCCTCGTGGATGAGGGCGATGATCCACAAATCATCAGCACCTTGCCCGGCGGCAAGCTCACGCTCCTGCGCAAAGATGCATCCGGCACCGCCACTGCGGTGGATCGCCCGGTGTTTTGGACGTGGATCCTGTCGGGTTTCCATCATGTCATTCCGTTGGGCTTGGATCACATGCTGTTCATTCTCGGATTGTTTCTCCTGATCCCAAAATGGAAACCGTTGTTAGGCCAATCTCTGCTTTTCACCACCGCCCACTCGGTGACGCTTGCACTCGCGGTGTTGGGCTATGTGGCGATACCGAGCAAGTTTGTCGAAATCATGATCGCCGTGAGCATCGCATGGATTGGGATTGAAAATCTCTTCACCCGGAAAATTGGCAAGCAACGGCTGATCCTGGTGTTTTGCTTTGGTTTGCTACATGGCCTCGGCTTTGCCAGTGTGCTGGCGGAAAAACTCGGGGACATCCCTCGCGAGGAATTGCTGCAGCCCTTGTTAGGATTCAATCTCGGCGTGGAATTTGCCCAGATCACGGTGCTCTGTGCCGCTTTCCTGATCCTTTGGCCCTTGCGGAAATGGCAGAAACAAGCCCAGATGGTCGGCTCGGTTTTCGTGGCCCTGGCCGGCCTTGGCTGGATGGTGGAGCGGATTTTCTCCTGACAAAAGACCACAGATCAGGCGCGCTTGCGACGGCAGAGGGCGAGACCGCCGAGAAGGATCATCATCGCCGCAGAAGATGGCTCGGGAATCACCGTGGTGGCATTGACCGAGGAGATTTTGAAGCGATCAAAACTTGAATCGCCATTGATCCGGGCGCCGAAGAGCATCGCGTTCACTCCGCCTGCCGGTGTCATCACGGGCACATTGCGCGGTGAGTTGCTGGCGACTCCATCGTTGTCGATACGAGACCCCAAGCCCAGTGAGCTGAGGCCTGCAAGCGATTGACCACTCAGGTTCACAGATGGGCTTACGTTCCCAAGCCAGAACGAAGTATCCAAATCAAAAGTTCCGGCACTGGGGTGCACTCTCACTTGAGTGACATCCACTTTCCCACTGAAAACAAAAAGGACGAAGTCATAGTGATCTTCATTATCCACATAGAATGGCACGTACGGCACATTCGTAATGACTTCGGAAGAATTCTTCACTCCCAAACCCGGACTCCAACGCACCACTTCGCTTTGCACGAAACTTGGATTTGAAGCCGTGCGGCTCATGCTCCATGCCGTGGCAGTGGCGGTGATGCCGCTGTCAGCAAAGATGAAACTGCTTTGAATGGTCTCCACATTGGCAGGTCCACCGAGGTTGAGGGTAAAACTGGTTTGGCCAGTTAACTGTCCGATGGAGATTAAAAATAGGGACGCAACAAGACTCGTGATCGTTTTCATGTGGGGGGAGATGTGGGGGATTTGCAAACGCTACGGGGTGCGGCGTTGCGGGGATATAAAAGCATGATTATCTCTCAACAGCAAATATAAATTCACATTGATGATCTACGTATTCGCGTTATCCCTAAAAACAAGATCGGCTAGATTACTTTGGGAGCGACGATCATTTCCGCGAACTCCCTGCCTGCGGCTAGAATCTGATAGTCATCGTACCTGACCTTCTCCGCAGGTGGCCAGAAGACGTTCTGTGCGATGCGTGCGGCCACCCAGACCGCGCAGGCTTGGGCCGCATCGAGATCCGCACTTTCAAAATCCGCCCATTCGTGGACCGCCACTTCACTCTCGGTGGAACCCAAGGTGAAATAGCAGGGAGTGGGCAGGATTTTTTCACGACCCATTACGGCGGCGGCGTAAAGCGGGAGTTGGAGATTCTGCCAGCGGAGTTGGATGGATTTCCCGCGCTCCATGCCTTGGTGCACGACCGGATCTTCCAGCGTGTAATGCGCGGGCAAGGCGGTGGAGCCGGTAATCTTGGAACGGTGCGCCCGCTCCACGCCCTCGACGTGGCCGGTTTTGTAATCCAGAACGCGCAGACGACCGGTCTCGCGGTGGCGGTCAATGCGGTCGATCTTCGCGACGATGAGTGCCTCGCCCACCGGGATTTCCACCTTGCGCTCCACATCCACGATTTCCCAGCCCTCGGTGCGTTCGGCGGCCTGCACGCGGGCGAGCCAGAGGAAGCGCTGGCGGAGGGCTTCGGTTTGGATTCTAACAGCGAGGGGAATGCGTTTGTCAAACCACTCGGCCACCACCTGGTCCAGCTCGCGGGAAAGCCATTGATGGAGGGCCTCGGGATTTTCCAATTGGCGTGCCTGCTCATCGAGGCCCCAGCGTTCCAAAACCTCGTGGGCCACGGTGCCGAAGTCCCGCGCATTCCACTCGGCGCGGCCGGTTTCCGAGCTGCGCATGGCGATGGCATGTTTGAGGTAGTAGCGAAAGGGACAGACGAGATAATCTTGCAGGGAGGTCACGTTGAGGCGTTGCGGTGCTGGAGTGCCGCGGGGTTGCCACGCTTGATCCATTTGCCAACGCAGGCCGGCATCGGCTGGCTCAATTTCTTGGAAAAGAAGTTTCACCCGCGCGGGTAGGTCCGCCCGGTCTGCCGCTAACAGAAGGCGCGAAGGCAAGAGCGATTCGCCAAGCGCGCCTGATTTTCCGCAGATCACATCCACTCGCCCGCCATCGAGCCGTGCGCTGAGCATCGCCTGGTAGAGATAGGCATCCCGCCCGGCGCGGGTGCTGTCTTTGAGCAGCCCGAGGCGCTCGCGGCTGGCCTCGCTGAGCCACGGCTCACCCCCGCTGCGTGCGGGGACTTTACCTTCGTTCATCCCACATAGGACAAGATGGGATCCGGGTTCGTGAAAAAGTTCCAACCACCCTTGGACATCCGCTACTCTCCCATCCGGTGGCAGTGGCGGGGGGGCGGGCAGTTCCGCCAGCATCAGCTCAATCCAAAAACGGCTGCCGCGCTGGACCCTGGCGATCATCGGTTCTGCGAGAGTGAGCCATTCAAGCATCGCTTGGGCGGCCTCTTGGGTCTCGCGTCCAGTGCCCACGAAGATTTCCAACAAGCGGCGCAAGGTTCCAAGGAAGTCTTTGCGGAGGAGATCGGTGCGCCATTTTTCGAGGGCTTCTACCGATTCCAACAATTCCATGGCGGAGTTTTGTTCCCACTCGTTGGAGAATTTTTTAGCGTTCAGGCGGCGTTTCAAATCCTCGCCCCGAAGGATCATCCAGCGGTCCCGCAGTTCGGCAAGACGCTTGGCTTTTTGCGCGCGTTTGCCATTCACGAGGATGCCGGATTCGGGCAGGGTGAGAAGCGTGCCAAAGGTGGCGAGCGTGGGATCTGCCAGCCATTGGCACCAGATTTTCAAACAGCGGGAAAGCCCGGAAGTGATGGGAGTTTCCGCCGGGTGAAAAGTGGGCCAGCCTTCCCGGGTGAACGTGCGCGCCATTTCCGCGCCCACCTCGGCCGCGGCGGCACCGAGCACGAGTTGGCTGGAGGGGGTTTGCGTGGTACAAACGATTCTTAAAGCTTCCGCCGCCTGCTGGCGGGCATCTGCGGTGACACGCACTGAGCCGTTCGGTGCGCTGGGCCATGCGAGTGTGCGTGAGGTCCAGCTCTCTAACGGAAGGCCGAGGAGCGAAAAAGCAGCCGCCTCATTTTCCGGTGCACCGATGAGGCAGGTGAGCTTGCCTTGCCATGAGAGCAAGGCCCGCTCGACGAGGGGAGGCACCTCGGCGATTCCGGCGAGAACGAGATGCGTGACCGCAGGGGGAATTCCAAATCCAGCCGCGAGGGCCTGAGTCCGGCTGCGGAATCCCCAGGATTTCATTTTTTGCTCCACCGCATTTTCCAATTCCGCCAGCGCTTGCCAGCGCTCGGCTTCCACGGTTTGGGTGAGCTTGCTGGCCGCGCTCTTCAGCGTCAGCCCGTTTTCCTGGAGGGTGCGCCGCAGTTGGATCATTTCCCGGGCCAGGCCGCTGGCCCAATCGGTGCCGGCATCAGGTCTCGCAGGAAACAACGCGGAAAAGGGTGCCCAGTCCGCGATGTTTTCCAAGGTCTCCATCCAGGCGAGCTGGTCCACCCACTCCGCCGCGAGGCCGGGTCCGTCGATTGCTAGAAATGCCCCCGGCGTGCAAGTCTTGGGGGCGAGAAGTGACCCGGTACGGGCGAGCATCCCTTCATGGAGGCGGCGGCCACTCTGCGCCGTCGGGACGACGACGAGCATGCGGGCAAGCGCCTCAGCTGGCTGCGCAAGCAGCCATTGGGCGGCCAAGGGGGAAAACGGTTGGTGCCAACCCAGAAAGACGCGCTCGATCATCGATCACAGTCTTGGCCATGACACGGATTGTGGAAATCAAAAATTCCCGGTAATTACCGATGGAACTCGCCCATTCCAGAGCGGATCCGTTGTGTGTCACAGCACCCCGGCTCGTTGGCATCTGGAGGATTCACATTTTGGTGAAATGCCACTCATTCAGTCCCATGAAAACAGCGACCGTTCAAGATTTGCGGGATCACAACACCCGATTGTTGTCATGGATTGCTGCTTGAGAAGCCCAACTTGGCAAGCACCTGAAATCCCACTTGGACGACGGTCGCACCTTGGTTCTCGAATACACTTAAGAGGGGGGAACGGGCATCCCGCCTGTTATGATCACAACCGCGGCCAAAAGAAATCTTGGCAAAGCGGCTTGGAAAGCTTTGATTGCGGAAAATGAACGTGAGTGCCGAAGCCAGCAACTGCGACCGCCGCACGGCTGTTTCTGGCTATTTTTATTCTCTGATCACTGCTCACTCGGCACTTTTCACTTCATTTTACCCCCATTTCCCCGCCCTCCAGTCTTCGCCACCTACTTCGCCGAGGCTACGAAGGTCAAGAAGGCTTCTGCCGGCAGGCCGGTCTAGCCCAACCGCTGTTTCAGGAGCCTCCCACCAAAAGCAAATTCCTAGCAGTCAACCCCGTAACATCGCATTCTTCACTCTCGCGCTGCTGGCTGCCCTGAGCGGCCCGTCGCTCCGAGCGGAGACTCCAACGGGCAGGACGCAACGGCTTAATTCACCTGAGCAGACGCCCGAGGGCCTCTCCCGGTCCGACTGGCAGAGCATCCGCGCAGCGTATGAGGCGGGGCGGCACGCCTTCCAGCCAGTGGCGGAAAAAGACGGCCACTGGCTGGCGCGCAATCCCGGCCAGCAATGGACGACGGATTTCGACGGACGTGGCTTTCTGGCCACGCCGCAGGGGGGAGACTGGACCTGGGGTCTGGAACTGCGCAGCTATGGCGTCGGGGAAATGCAGACAACGGTGGGTTCGGATCCGCTGCGGGTGAAGGCCGGGGGACAGCGCCTGAGCTACGACTGGGATGCCACGGTGCAGGAATGGTGGGGTCAACGACCCGCGCGGCCTGGAGCACGGCTACGTCATCGCAGAGCGCCCGAGTTCCTGAAGCTCGGGCACGTGCCATTCGGGACAGGCCTTTTCAAAGTGGACGGGTGGATTTTTCGGATTTGATTTTTTCGAGCAGTTCGGCCATCTGCTTGGCGATTTCGGGATTTGTCAGGAG
>JBBRIB010000194.1:0-6273 GCA_038221745.1 Verrucomicrobiales bacterium | reverse complement strand
TCCAGGGTCCAATGCCGCAACGCACCTGAACGAAGCGCGCAATCTCACCCGCGGCAGCATGGAAGAAACCAGGAATTCGATTTGGAAGATGCGTTCCCATGCATTGGAGACCGGGGATCTCGCCAGCGCTCTGACAAATGTTTTGAACCGCCTAACAGCCAACGAGGACATTGAGGGACGCTTCACCCTCAAAGGATCATCCTGTCGCTTGCCCCCGGTGATGGAAAACAACCTGCTGCGCATCGGACAGGAGGCGATCATCAATGCAGTGAAACATGCCAAAGCGCGGAACATCGAAGTCAGCCTCAATTTCACCTCCAAGGAACTGCGCCTCCAAGTCTCTGATGACGGCTGTGGGTTTGATTACGAGGGGGCACCGCCGCGGGATGACAGCTTTGGCTTGATCGGGATGCGCGAGCGCGCCCGTGAGATTCATGCCGAATTCACGATTCTTCCGTTGCCGAAACGAGGCACCCGAGTGGTGGTGGTTTTTCAGCTTTCCGCAGCTCGCTCGCTTGAAAGAGTGGGAGAGGATGTGATGCCAAACAACAAATCATGAAATCCGACAGCATCCGTATCCTCATCGTTGATGACCATCCAGCCATGCGTGCCGGACTGCGAGCCTTGATTACGAGCGAGGCAGGAATGGAGGTGGCTGCGGAATGCGGAGATGGCAGCGTGGCTCTGGATGCTTACAGGGTCAATCGACCGGATGTGGTTCTCATGGATTTGCGGATGCCGATCCTGGGAGGAGTGGAAGCCACACTCGCCATCCGTTCGGAATTTCCCGATGCCCGCATCATCGTCAATACAACCTATGATGGCGATGAGGATATTTTCCGCGCCATCCAATCCGGAGCAAAATCCTATCTCACCAAAAACATGTCAAAGGAGGAAATCCTCGGAACCATCCGGCACGTGTACGAAGGTGGGACGCTGCTGCCGTCTCAGGTGGAGGAACGCCTGCGCGAGCGTCTGGCCCGCCCGGAGTTAACCAAGCGCGAGCTGGATGTCCTGGATTTACTCGTCAAGGGACGAAGCAACAAAGAGATCGCGGACTTCCTCAATCTCAGTGAAGATGCCGTGAAATCCCGCCTCAAGGGCCTGTTCCTGAAGCTGGAAGTCCAGGATCGCACAGGAGCGGTGGTGTCCGCATTACGACACGGAATCATTCATTTGGAATGATTCGATCCAACAATGGAATAGGTCAGGTCGAGTTCCCATGCGCAACGAAGTCAGATGCCCTTTGAGTGCTCTCACTCGCGCGTCATCAGCCACCACACGGTTTTCTGATCGGGGTTGATCTGAAAGACATTGGTCATTTCCGCGAGGGTGGTTGCGACCTTCCCGGTCGGATCGAGGGTGGATACCTTCCAGGTCGGGTTTCCGGGTAGCTTCACTTCCCCCTGCACTCCAAGAATCAGAGCGGGACCCTCTCCCCAGTTTTTGCCCACCGTGGTGCGGGCAGGGTTCCAGGCCATCCCGGGATTCTCGGCCCGACACAAGGCGGCGAGCCAGAGTTTCTTGGAAGTGGCGAGAGGCAAGCCATCGAGCGGCACAAGCATGAGTGTGGCGCACCCGGTGCCGGGGAGCACGCCGAGAGTGATGGTGCAGGATTCACCCACAGGGTATTCCCCGAGTCGCCCGCTCGCGATGAGTGCCTTTTCGCTCTCGATGACGAGGCGGGATTCCTCCGGCTTCCAGTCCACCCGGACGGTGCCTTCGGAGGCTGCTTTGGCAGCTTTTTTATTGCTGGAATCCCTGAGGTCGAGGCCGACGCGCCGCTGCCAGGCGAGGGCGCCACTTAGACCGGCCTCAGCCCAGACTTCACGCCAGCTTCCCCAGATGGCACCACTTTTCTTTGCCGTGAATTCATTGATCTGATCCGACGTGAGGGGCAGGAGGGATTCTTCCGTGAAGGCGGGAATCAGGTGCTCCCGAAAGACCAATGCAGCGAGCGGTAAGAAGGCCTGTTTCGCCGGGTGTCCGACGAGATCGAAGAAGGGACCGAGCTTTTCGCGGCCAAAATCCGAGTGATGGGAAAAGGCGAAGTGATAGACCGCGCTCCAGTCCTGCAGCGAGGCCATCGCGGCGAGACACGGAAAAGTATCGGAAGCGAAGTCGTTTGGTGCCGGGATGTCATATTCACTGAGACTGTAGGGTTTGCCGACGGGGCGCTGCATCGCGATCTCGGCAAGAGTGCCGCCGCTGGGTTCAGCGATCTGGTTGTCGTTTCCGATCACCCAGTCGGAAAGATCCCAACTCTTCCGGGGAAAAGACGGGTGCTGCCAGTAGCCGTGGGTATCGACCACATCGCTCACCGCAAACTCGCGCCGCGCACCGGCGATCCCGCCGAACAAAACATGCGAGTGCGTGATGATCTGCTTCACTCCGATCTCGTCGCGGAGAAAGGCTTTCATGTCCTTGGCGTGGGAGATCTCAAGCTCCGCGAGAAAACGGAAGAAATCACGCCTCACGTTCAGATTCGAAGTGAATTCCGGTAGCGGGATGTTCCCCGCCTCGAAGGTTTCTCCCGGTTTGAGAAATCCGTCCGGTATCCTGCAGAGTCGCACGTCTGCAAGGTCCACTTGACCGAGACGATTCATGAGGTTGAAGCCGATGCGGTTTTTTCCGTCCGGAAGTTGACCCCCGGGAATGAAGTCGAAACGGTAGGTCTTCCATTCCTGAGTCAGGATGAACCGCTGATCCAGGCCGATATTCTGAAAGGGCGGCGCGGAATTCATCGCGGTGACGCGGAGTTCCGTCGAAGTCCCGGAGCGGGCGCGAAAAGTGAAGCGATAGCCGGAATTCAAATCGAACTGCAAAGCAGATTGGTGAAGCTGCAATGAATGGGCATTGCGCCCTATGGCAGTGCTCACCCAGCGGATTCCGGGGGTGCCGTCGGGCAGAGAGGTGAAACCGCTCACAGCCCCATCCAATGCTTCGCGGTTCCAGTGCTCCGCGCCATTCGCCAATGCTCCGTTGCGGAGGATGTCCAGACCCGTGCTTCCATCATTCGAGCCCCAGGAGGCGCGTAAAGCTTCCGTATTCGCATAGTGCCGTTGCAGGAAATTCAGCCAAGGCTCCAGGATCGTTTTAGCAAAGGGTTCCGGCATTTCCAGCAACCACCAGGGATTGAGCAGGAGCGTGTTTTCATTCTTCATCTCGATGAGCGCCACCCCCGGCTCGTCCTTGTAAGCGCGGCCAGTGTGTGGATTGACATGCTCGAGGAGCTGGCGCGCGTAGCTTTTGAAAAGATCAATGAAGGGTGGGTAAAAATGATCGATTCCCTTGCTATACTTCGGCGCACCTTCGGGGGTGCCGGGATAGGTCCGGCTCACATGGAGGTTGATATTCACGTAGATCCCGCGCTGGATCAGTTCCGCAATGAGCCGGTCCAGCTTCGCGAGATTCCCCGCGTTGAGCTTCGTCGTCGCATTGTCTTCTATGAGGCTTTCCGTTTTATCACCGTCCATGTGGTGGAGACGCACGATATTGATCCCCATCTTCGCGAGATGCGCAGCCAGCTTCGGAGCCTCGATATCGTTGGGGAAATTCGCGCCGAAACACAGGTTTGTGCCGAAAAGCCGAAGAACGCGCCCGTTCCCATCTACAAGATGCTCGCCTTCAACCCGCACAAATCCTGAAACCCCGGCCGGGCACTCGTTCAGAGTCGCTTGTGAGGTGGGCGTCGATGTCCCATCCGAAACCGAGATTGGAAAAGGGAACCAACCTGGAGTGCCAACAGTGACGGGTTCCTGCCCGAGCAAGGAACACGCGGGCAGAACGCAGAGCAGGGCACGATGGTAGCGGAACATAGAGGGATAAAAGTAGGGTAATAGTGTTACTTTCGAAAACAGATCAATTGAGTTGGTTAAACCCACCTACCACCTCGAAGAAACTAGAATTTACTGCCGCTGAGACAGTCTGTCATTGCCTCTTTCAGGTGAAAATTCGGTTTCCGGTACATTCTGGAATCGGACTCTGCATCAGAAAATCTGGACGCTGAGACCCATCAAACCGAAACCAGCCGCAGCATCAGGCTTGCGGCTATTACGTTAAAAATCAATCACGGCGTGACGGCGAGGCGCTCACTGCTGGCTTCGCGTTCGAAGAGGAAGCCGTTTTCCTTGTAGGTCTTGAGGCGGAAATGGGTGGCGGTGGAGATCACCCCTTCGAGCGAGCTGAGTTTTTCCGAAACAAAACGGGCCACGTCGCGGAGGTCATCCCCTTCGACGACAACCATCAGGTCATAGCCGCCGCTGGCAAGATAACAGGAGACAACTTGATCGAAGCGAGCGATGCGCATGGCCAGCCGATCAAAGCCGCCACCGCGCTCGGGCGTGACTTTCACTTCGATGAAGGCGGAGACCGAGGTATCGCCCATGGCCTCGGGATTGACCACGGCGTGATAGCCGAGGATGGTGCCATCGGCTTCCCAGGCTGCCACCTGGACAGCGATGGCGTCCTTGTCAGAGCCCAGGAGATCGGCGAGTTCCTGATGGGTGAAACGGGCTTTGCGGCGGAGGAGCTGGAGTAGGGGATCGGAGGACATGATTATTTGGTAGGAGCTATAAGTTATTAGTTAGAAGTTAAAATTTGGTTAGTCTCCAAGGCAGATTCCCACGGCTTTGGCGGCGGCTACGAGTTCGCTGCCGGGTTCGACGAGGCGGAGTTTGTTCACGGCATCTTCGATGAGCACGGAGTCCACATGGTAGGCTTCGTAACTGACCATGCGGCCGAATGCGCCTTCTTCGGCGAGCTTGGCGGCCATCACGCCGAAACGCATGCCGAGGATACGGTCCAGTGCGGTGGGGGCACCGCCGCGCTGGAGGTGGCCGAGCGTGCAGGAGCGGGTTTCCTTGCCGGTGAGATGTTGCAGGTGCTTGGCCACCTGCTCGCCGATGCCGCCGAGGCGGACTTCGCCGCCGGCATTCGTATCAAGGGTGACGAGCGTGCCATCGGGCATGGAGGCTCCTTCGGCCACCACCACAAGGGTGCTGTGCTGGCCCTGGGCATCGCGTTGTTTGATGAAATCGGAGACTTTGGTGAAATCGAACGGGATTTCCGGCAATAGGATCACACTCGCACCACCAGCGATGCCACCCCACAACGCGATCCAGCCGGCGTGGCGGCCCATCACTTCCAATACCATGATGCGCTTGTGACTTTCCGCCGTGGTGTGAAGCCGGTCCAACGCATCCACTACGGTGGAAACCGCGCTATCGAAACCGAAGGTCATGGCAGTGGCGCTGAGATCATTATCAATCGTCTTCGGCACGCCGATGATGGGCCAGCCCTCGCGGAAAAGCTGCAGGCCCGTGGTGAGCGAACCATCGCCACCGACGACGACGAGGGCACCCACTCCCAATTGATCCATCGTGCGCTTCGCCTTGGCGACGATCTCCGGCGGCACTTGCGCGATGTTTCCTTCGCCCACCTTGGCGGCGAAGTGGCCCTTGTTGGTGGTCCCGAGGATGGTGCCGCCCAGTTTGAGGATGCCGATGGTGTCCTTGGGCTTGAGCACGCTGTAGTCGCCCGGAGGAAGCAAGCCTTCAAAGCCATCCCGGAAGCCGATGACTTCCCATCCAAGCTGATCCGCCGCGCCGACCACACCGTGGATCACGGCATTCAATCCGGGGCAATCTCCCCCGCTGTTGAGTATTCCAATTCGTTTCAAATTAAAGTTTTGTTGGAGGTGAAATCTATAAAATCGGTAGAGTATAACCGTCCTATTGAGGATTGGGCACGATGATCATTTCGCGGCGGCGGTCCTGGACGGGCGCACCGGCTGCCAGCCATGGATCATACACGCCCCACCCTTGCCTGATGAGGCTGCGGGCGCGGTTGAAGCGGTCCGGATTATTGAGCACCACCACGATCAAGCGGCGAGGGGTGGCACCTTTCGAGCCATCGGCTTTTGGCCGGACGAGAGGTTCGCGGTCCATGCAGATTGCCACACAAGGCCCGGCGGCATTTGTGGTCCCGGTTTTCACGCCGAGAATGCCAGGCTCGCCGACGAGTTCGTTGGTGTTCCTGATCCGGAACGTGCGTTTGCCACCGGCACCGGAGACGCTGACCTGGCGGTCTTTCTGGCGGACGATGAAATTGAAGGCATTGCGGCGCATGGCGTAGATCGAAACCCGCGCGACATCCGCGGCGGTGGAAAATGCCTTGCTGCCGGAGCGCTCAAGGCCGTGCGGATTGGCAAAGCGCGTCTGGGTCAGACCGATGGATTTTCCCAGCTTGTTCATCTCAACGACGAAGGTGGCC
>JBBRIB010000193.1:0-6275 GCA_038221745.1 Verrucomicrobiales bacterium | reverse complement strand
AGGGAATTACGTGATCACGTAAAGCTAGGATAGCCAAAAAGTCTTGTGATTAGACCTATCAAGTGGCATACCTCGGTGGTTGCCACCCCCCTGCAATGGTATTTTACTATCCATCTACTGTTTTGAAAACTCGACTGATGCTCGCATGCTTTGCTGCGGCTTCTTGTAAGGTTATACAAGCTCAGCAGATCAATCCCGTTGCGGATGATCGCGTGGATTTCGGTTCGGTTTCCAATGTCGAAACCGCACCGCTTGCGCCTCTGGTAGAAGATGAAAGCAAGAAAAGCCCGGGTTGGGAACTGGCGGCATTTGTTTCCGCTGCCTATGATAGCAACATCTTCTTGAACGCAGCTGCCGAAGTGGCGGATCAAGTCTATCGGATTGGCACCATCATTGCCTACAAGAAAGGCGATCCTTTGGAAACAGAGGGTGCCTTCATCGATGTTGCTTACAAGCCCACCGCAATTCTATTCAAGGAAAGAGGAACGGATAACCGGATCGACCACCAAGCACTCTGGTTGGCCGGATGGCGCGGCAAGGTGACTACACTTTCCTACAAGGGCGGGTTTCAAAAGCTCGGAGATGCCACGGCAGACACTGGCGAGCAGGCAAACCGCACCGTCTTGGAAAACGAAGTTCGCGCCGCATGGGCGGCGAGGGAAAAGCTGACTTTTGAATTGGCCGCCGGAGCAAATCAGACCGCTTACGATTCAATGTCATTTTTCGATTCGAGCAATACCTTCGGAGAAATCGCCATCCGCTATGCCTATTCACCGAAAACTCAAGTCGGGCTTGCCTATCAGGTTTCTCGCTTCGATGTGGATGGAGCAAGCCCCCAGAACGTCCAGCAACTCACCGGAAATATGAGCTGGCAGCCTCGGGAGAAAATCCAGATCAGTCTCCAGGCAGGTGCTGAGAATCGCAAAACAGACAATGGCTCTGAAATCAATCCGGTATTTGAAGGGCGGATTGACTGGGGGCCGCGCGAAGGGACCAAACTCTATTTGACCGCCTATCAGAAACAACAAGCCTCGGCGTTCCTTCTCGGTCAGAATTACAAAGCCCTCGGTATGACCGCCGGGATCTCGCAACGGGTGGGAAGGCAATGGACAGCTCTATTGGAGGGTGGGCGGGAAACCACGACTTACACGCGGGTCTCCGGCGAGGGCCCGAGCGGGCGTGAAGATCAGATTTGGTTCGTGCGCCCCGCACTTGAATACAAAATTACCGATGATATCAAAGTGGCGCTCTTCTATCGAGTTTCCAAAAACAGCTCAAACGATCCTTTGTTTGGTTACGATCAAAACTTGGCCGGAATCGAGTTCAACTATCAGTTTTAATTAGTGCCGATGAAATTTTACTTATACCTGCAGCTGCTTTTTGCAGCGTTGATGATCATCCCTTCGGTTGCCCAGACAGAGGTGCGCTCATCCGGTGTCATCGCTCGGATGGACAACGTGGAAATCCGGGTTTTCCGTGAGGATGATCTCACCACCCGCGGCCAGCTTTCTGCCGATGGCACGATCTCGGTTCCGTTGATTGGTTCGGTGAAACTACAAGGTCTGACCACGGATCAGGCGGCCGCTCTTATTGGTCGCAAGCTGGCGGATGGGTATCTTGTGAAGCCGGAGGTGAGCGTCTCAATCGAAGCCCGCATCCGCCGGACGATTACGGTTCTAGGGCAGGCCCAACGTCCCGGAGTTTTTGAATTACCCACCCACCGCCAGCTTACTTTGGTGGAGGCCATCGGCATGGCGGGTGGCAGCACGAGGATCGCGAATGTGAAGAAAATCACCCTCAAGCGGAGCGGTGGGCAAGTGCTTACGCTCAATCTAGCAGATATCACCACGGGCAAGGGCAAGGATATTCCACTTCTTGATGGCGATGTGATCACGATCCCAGAGAGCCTTTTTTAAACTTTCACCCTCCAGCATTCAGTTTTCATGTTGATTCCAACGCCAAAGAATCCGATCCCAGCAAGCGAGGCCACGCTCTCCGCTGCGAACCCCGCTGCTGCGGACCCCACGTATTTTCTACCAAAGGTGGAACCTAATCGTCTGTTGGGAATTCTCCTGCGCCGTGGCTGGTTGGTGATTTTAGGAATGCTGGCGGGTGCTTCAGCGCTCTATTGGTTTGCCGGGACCTTGCCGAAGATTTATACGTCATCGGGCTCGGTGCAGATCAATAGCCAGGCTCCCTTTGTGATGAACATCCAAGCCGTGGCTCCTGAAGAGACCAAGGATTTGGAGGAAATGCGCTCGGTGGAGCAGGGGATGCTTGCATCGACATTATTATTGAAGATCATCGAAGCAAACGGCTTGGAGAAAGACCCGGCATTCGCCCCGCCTGGAGCAAGTGAGTCCGTGTTGCTCGGCACCTTCGCACAACGGGTAAGCGTGGCCCTGCGCCGTGGCACCCGATTCATTGACATTGCTGTTGAGGACACCGATCCGGAACGTGCCAAGCGCCTCGTGGAATCACTGGTGACCGAGTATGAAAAATGGACGAATGAACGCCAACAGCAGGTCACCCAGCAGGCGAGCGACGGTTTGGCCCGTGAACAAGTCAGGCTCAACGGGCGGATGCTGGAATCGGCAGCGAAAGTGCAACAATTTCGTAAAGACAACCCGATTCCCGGCCTGGAGGGTGCGGAGGGTGGCCTTGCAGCGCGCGATTCGGTGGCGATGCTCAACAGCCAGATCGACGAAGCACGGGCTGCGAGACTCCGGCTCGAAGCGGAGTTTGAAGCATTCACCAAGTTTGATTCTTCAGACCCACAAGCGCTGTCTGGATTAGAGAATTCGGAACGCGGGACGGAAGTGATCGCCCAAGTGAGGGCGCTCAAGGAAAAGGAAGGCGAGTTTGGCAAAATCAAGGAACGTTATCTTTTCAAACATCCGGTTTACAAGGAGATCGCCAACGAGGTTGCACTGCTCAAAACAAACCTGGCAGAAACGGTGCGGAATGCCGGTCAATCGCTTGAGCAACGTTACAAAGTCGCCACGGAAAATGAACTCAAGCTCGCCTCCGAGTTGGCCCAAGCCAGAACCGAAGCCGTGGAAATCGAGGGAGTCCGCGAACAATACCGTGGCATCACCCGCGAGGCGGATGCGGATCGCAACCTCCACGATCAAGTGGCCTTACGGCTTCGGGAGACCAGCCTTGCGGCTTCCGTGCCTGCCTCGGTGCTGAGCTGGCGGGACCAACCGATCAAGCCCGAGGGCGCCAGCAGCCCTCGCAAGGCGGTGTTTGCCGCAGCGGGTCTGTTCCTGGGCTTTTTCGGCGGCCTTGCGCTGTTGACCGTCTTGGAGCTGTGCGATCGCAAGATCCGCGACTCTGCCGCTGCCGCGCGGGCCACGGGTTCTCCACTGTTGGCCACCTTGCCAACCGTCCGGCACTCAGGCGATGGCATGGTGGTGTTATCCGATCCAAATTCTGCCGGTGCCGAAGCCTTCCGCAGGCTGCGGGTCGTGCTTGCTCCGCCGCCGGGAAACAGCACTGCCCGGACGGTGCTTTTCGCAAGTGCCAAGGCTGGCGAGGGCAAATCCTTCTGCGCCTTGAACTATGCGTCCTCACTCGCCATCCAAGGCCACCGCACACTCTTGTTAGATGCCGACCTGCGCAGTACCGGCCTGAGCCGCATGTTTCTGGATGGTAGCCAGCAGGATGGCGGCCTCGGAGGCTTTCTCGCCGGGAAGATCGATCCTTCCGAAACTTGCTTCGCCACTTCTCTTCCCAATCTTTACCTTCTTTCATCGGGTCCCATGCGCGCCGATGCCGCAGAACTTCTCGGTGGCACCCGTTTTCCCGCCCTGCTTGAAGATGCTTTCCGCTGGTTTGACCGGGTCGTCATCGATACCCCGTCGGTCCTCTCGGTGAGTGACATGCTCTCGCTCGCCCGCTACGCCGACCGCACCTGCCTGCTGGTAAGGGAAAACGGCAGTGATAGCAGGGAACTCAAACGCACCGCCGACCTGATCCGCTCCTCTGGTGGAAATCTTTTTGGATTTGTCTGGAACGATTTTCCCGCCGCAGGTAGAAATCCTTCCGGCAACGGCCCTTTTGTTCCTTCCAACCGCACAAATATTTCTGAAACGCCGAATCCAGTTAGTTCGGAAAATGCTGATTTGATTCCACAAGAGCTGGTAACCTTTCCCCTCAGAATGAGACCCAGCTTTGCCTCCTGAAGAAAATATTTATGAATTGATTGATTTTTATGTTGATTGAAGGTCGCTGGTTCCCCCTCAGTCCTTCAAGTAACCACCCCACTGATTGTTCCCCCTGACTACATGAACCTAGAATCCTGCCCCCCCGCAGTTCGTAAAGCTGCAACTCCACCCCAAGCCGCCTCAAGCGGTAATCCTTCTCCCGACGAAGTTTTCACACTTCGCCATCGTCACCGTCCGTGGGTGGCCCACCAAAAGCTGGTGGCCATCAGTTTCCTTGGTGATGCGGCGGTTGTCTGCATCGCAATGATGCTCGCCTATCTTCTTCGCTTTGGAACCAGTTTGCGTGACTTTGGCGTGGTCGATCAAATCGTCACCTTCCAAGGCTACACCGGCCATGTCCTGTTGGGCAGTGCGACTCTCATCGCTTTGTTGGCGAACTTCCGCTTGCACGATCCTCGGAACTATTTGGCCATCCGCCAAACCTTCGCGACGATTGCAAAATCTTGTTTGATCTGGTCTGTCTTGTTCCTCGCCTTGAGCTTGGTCCTGAAACTGGAGCCTTCGATCAGCCGCCTGTTTTGCGCCATGGGCTGCGTCATCAGCATGCTGGCCTTGTTTGCGTGGCGCTGGTT
Organism: Verrucomicrobiales bacterium; assembly: GCA_038221745.1. Lineage (GTDB taxonomy): Bacteria > Verrucomicrobiota > Verrucomicrobiia > Verrucomicrobiales > Akkermansiaceae > Luteolibacter. The sequence goes on along the minus strand of JBBRIB010000193.1, from coordinate 1,474 downwards.
GCTCTACTGCGTTTTACGCCGTGAGCCATTCGCAAGCGCACTGCGCCAGAAGGCGATTGTCATCGGTTGGAACGGCGAGTGCGACCGTGCGCTCAAGCGCTTCGGCAACGGGCGGGCCAATCAAATCACGATCTCGGGAGTCGTCGGCCCTCCACAAATCGCTTTCGAGGTATATCCGCCGGAAAGCGTGCCGGTGCTCGGGGATTATAAAAATTTGCGCTCAATCCTGCGGGAATCAGGCGCGGACTTGGTAATGGTCGTCGAAGGCACCTTGGATCGCCACCAAATGTTGGAACTTGCGGAAACATGCGGGCGCGAGTTCGTCGATTTCAAGCTCATCCCAAGTTGTTTCCAGATCTTGGTGTCGAACCTGCAGTTGGAAAGTTTCCACGGAATGCCCGTCCTCGGAGTGGGAAAAATGCCGCTCCATCACGCGTTCAACAATGCAGCGAAGCGCAGCCTGGATATCTTCGGAGCCATCATGGGGATGTTTTTGTTCGCGCCCTTTGTGGCCTTCTTCTCGCTGGTCGTCTATCTGGAATCCCCAGGTCCGGTCCTTTACAAACAGCGCCGCATCGGCCTCAATGGTCGTCCCTTCAACATCTATAAAATCCGCAGCATGAAAATCAATGCCGAGGCCGCCGGAGTTCCCGGATGGACCGTCAAGGATGATCCACGCCGCCTTAAAATCGGTGAATTCATGCGGGCTTGGAACATTGATGAACTACCGCAGTTTTTCAACGTCCTGCGTGGCGAAATGAGCCTCGTAGGCCCCCGCCCCGAGCGGCCTGAGCTGATCGAGGGTTTCAAGGAAGAAATCCCTCACTACAATGTGCGCCACAATATCAAGCCCGGTGTCACGGGTTGGGCACAAGTGCATGGCCTGCGCGGTGATACCTGCCTGCGGGAGCGCGTGAAGTTTGACCTCGACTACATTGAGAACTGGAACTTCGGACTCGATTTGCAAATCATGGCAATGACTCTCTACAAACGGGGTGGTGCGTGCTAAGCATGGCGTCACCCGAGAGTATGACCGAAACCACCGCCGAAGAAATCACCACCAGTAGGAACCAATCGATCCGCTCGGCGGTGATCACTTCCTTCGTCTCCAAGTTCGGGACGATCCTGCTCCAGCTCATTTCGATTCCTCTGGCCATCCGCGTTCTCGGGCGTGAGGAATTCGGCCTTTACACCACCGTCAATCTCACCCTGGCCACCATCTCCCTTCTTCAGGTAGGGGTGGGGCCGGCGCTCACCCATGGCCTCACCGGTGCCCGTGCGGCGGGGGATACACAGAAACAACGGGAACTCGGCTCTACTGCGTTTTTCCTCATGCTTGGCATCTCGCTCCTCAGCGGGTTGGTCCTCGCGGGAGTGCTTCTCTTACTGCCTTTTCCAATTCTTTTCGGAGAATCTTTCGCCGGGAAAGAAGCGGCACTACGCCCCGCCTTATGGGTGGGCCTCGGGCTGTTTC
>JBBRIB010000192.1:0-6297 GCA_038221745.1 Verrucomicrobiales bacterium | reverse complement strand
AAGGATCTTCCTGCATTGAAGGGATCCGATCCCCGGAAGCTCGCTCTGGCCGAGTTGCTTTGGAAACGGACTACGGTGTCACAGGATTGGATCGCCGCAAAGCTATCGATGCGCAGCGCAGCGAACGTGAGCCAACAACTCAGCCGGTTCAATCGGGGGAAAACGAAGGCCAAGCTGCCTTCCGAAATGCAGGCTTTTCTCGGTGATGCTTGAAAAACGGAGATTTGACAGGCATTTTGTCAAGATTTGCACCCTGACCCCATTTCTGCGGAGTGTCCGGGTGTTCCACGTCTCGATGCGACAGAACTCCGCGTAGAAGTCGCGTTTGAGGGGATCGTCGAGGTAGATGATGGATTTGAAGTGGGTCCAACTCAATTTCGCATTCAGTGATTGCAAAATTGCGGGGTCAGGAAAGACCTCGGCGAAGCGCAGCATGTGGCGGAGATTCTTGTCACTGAAGCCGTTCCCAAATTCACTGGCCAATTGTCTCCCCACCGCGGAGACAATTCCCTTTCCATATTCAGCACGCTTCTCCTTCAGAATATCCACGCGGACCCGGTTGCCGATGGACCAATAGAGTTGCACCAAGCCGGAATCGATGGCTTGGGCCACACGTTCCCGAGCACTCCGGATGAGTAGCCGAATGTCAGATACCAACGCTGGATCAAAACCGGTGAGGGCGGAATCCGACTTCTGAAGCGTGGCTTTCTTTTTGGCTGGCATGGCGAAATGAAGTGAGGTCTAGCGGAGCTGGGAGATGAGTTTTCCCTGCACCCAGCCGAAGGCCTCGGCGGGATTGTAGTGGATGCCGGGACGGAGGAGTGGCGGGGTGTCTAGGGTGCTGCCGATGGGTTCCTCACGAAGTTGGACGAAATCGAGATCCTCCGAGTAGCGGGCGGCGGGTTGGAGGACGATTTTATGGAGAGCAGTGCCGCCCCGGAATAGGAGGCGTTCTTTCAGAAGCGGGTCAGAGTAAATTTCCACCAAGCCTCGAGAAAGAACCAGGTCCTGCTGCACCTGGGCCGGTGAGTTCCAAGGGCAATGCTGTGACCACTCGGTGATGTAGGCGGGTGAAATCACAGGGCGGCCTCCGGTTGGGCGTTTTCCAGAATCCGCCAGCGGTTTCCGGTGATTGGGCCGGTGCGTGGGGCTCCGGGATCGAGGGCGGCTCTTGGTAGGGGCTTGGAAGTTGGAAGAGCAGCGTGCAGGGCGTCTGCAAGCTTGGTTTGGCCGAGTTGATCGAGTAGCCAGCCGAGGCGCTGGAGGTGTGCGGTTTCGGATTCAGTGGTGGCGGTTGATGCGAGTTTTACGGGATCGATGGATTCCGCGAGTTCGGAGAGGACGGCAGGACAGCGTCCAATCCGCCGATGTGACGCGAGTAGCGCATGAGATCTAGGGCGGTGGCTTCCGGGCTGGACACGGGGAGCATGCCGGAATGGCCTTTACGCGACTGGATCGGAGTGGTGGCGAAATCCTGTTTCCGGAAAAAGCGGATTGAAAGGCCGGGTAGTCCGAGCGGTCGCTCCTGCCTAGGGACAACGATCTGGAGTTGTTGGACCTGTTGATGGGCGGCCCCGTGAAGGGCGGCGGCACTGAGCAGGCCGATGTTGTAGGGCTGGTCCAACGAACGCATCATTTCCTCGATATACCAGTCGGAGGGCGGGATGCCTTGAGTGGCGTATTCGACCGGCACAATGGCGTGGAAGCGTTTGCAAATTCGTTTGACGCGGCCTTTTTCCGCGAGGCGTTTCAGGGCTTTGCCGACGGCGGCGGTGGAAGCAGGCAACGATTTCTCCACTTTCGAGCGATCAAAGCCGTAAAGGCCTTGCCGCTGAAAATCATCGAGGAGATCGGAAACCCGCTTGTCGTCCTTCATGATGTGCTGATGTATGCAAAAAAAGATGTTAGATTTCCAATTTTTAATTTTTCAGCACAAGCTGATAAGTGTGAAGTTTGTGAGAGCATGGTCAATTATCGAAGTTTCCGAAGACGGCGAAGAGGCGGAAGGGGGCGCTAATCTACCGCAACGCCTCGGGCCGCGTGGCTGGATCGGCGACCACAAATGGTTCATCCGCAGGATCCTCACAAACAACTTACCGTGATGGAAGTGGACGCGTAGCCGGCAGCGCCACCACCCGCACCAACGGGACGAGCGTCCACCGCACCGACTTCCGTGATGCCTCGGGCCGTTCCGCAGGCAGCCAGACGACGAACGGTTCCTCGGGATCCGTCACCGGCACGAGCCGGGACGCCTCGGGTCGGGTGTCGGGCAGCAGCACGGGGAGCGGAAAATGTCCCACTGCGGTCCGAGCGCCGGTGCCGCCAGCGGGGACGAGCAAGTAGAGTCGGGCTCGCGATTCACGAAACTTAGCCAATGCGGAGATTGGCAATACCAAAGCACCGCAATCCCGGTGGCAGGCTCACCGGCTTTTTTACCACCTCCGCGCCCGTTCCGCTCAACACGCACTTGTGTCACCACCCTTTTCAGACACCCTCATCAGGGAGGACGCAAGACTCATTCCTGGAGTCTGCGGTGAGAAACACCGCCGGAGTTGCAGCAAGTTCTTCAAGCCCATGGTGCCGGGACGGGCCAAGAAGACAATGAAATGGACACCATTTGGACCCAGGGCCTTTTCCCTAACAAAAAATCCCGAGGCCTTTCAGCTCCGGGCCTTCTTATTCGATAAGAAAAGTGCTCGAAAGAGGACTCGAACCTCCACAGGTTACCCTACTAGATCCTTAGTCTAGCGCGTCTACCAATTCCGCCATCCGAGCATCCGGTTGGGTGGGCGGACTTGTTACGGGCAGGGTTTGGCGATAGCAAGAGAATCTTTGAAAAATTTCTGTCAGGCATTCATTCTGCTTCCTGCTTGCATCCTGTGCTTTAACCGAAAGCATCGGCAGCAGCAACTCTTCATGGAATCCATTACCGCACACGCCATCGTCAAATCCTTCGGTTCCGTCCGTGCGCTCGATGAAATCGATTTGAACGTAAAAGCCGGTGAATTGTTTTTCCTCCTCGGCGCTTCCGGCTGCGGCAAGACCACCCTCCTCCGCTGCATCGCCGGCTTGGAAACACCGACCGCAGGCTGGATCTTTTTCGGCGAGCGGGATGTCACGCAAATGCCCCCGCACAAACGCGAGGCAGCCATGGTTTTTCAGAGTTACGCCCTGTGGCCCCACCTCACCGTGGCGCAGAACATCGCCTTCGGGCTGGAAGAGCGCAAAGTCCCCAAACCCGAGATCAAGCGCCGCGTCGAGGAAGCCTTGGAAATGGTCCAGCTCGCCGGCTACGGTGAGCGTGGCATCGATCAAATGTCCGGCGGCCAACAACAACGGGTTTCCCTCGCCAGAGCCTTGGTGGTGAAACCCAAGTGCCTCTTGTTAGACGAGCCGCTTTCAAACCTCGATGCCCAGCTCCGCGTGGAAATGCGCCGCGAGATCCGCCGCATCGTCAAAGAAAACGGCCTCACCGGCATTTACGTCACCCACGATCAGGAAGAAGCCCTCGCCATGGCGGACCGGATGGCCGTCCTCACCCGTGGCAAGATTGGCCAGATCGGCGCGCCCGAGGAAATCTACCGCAGCCCGCTGAGTGCCTATGTGGCCAATTTCATCGGTGAGACCAATCTCATCGATGGAGTCGCCATCGAGAGCCTGGGGAATTTCACCCTCAGCCGTACCGCGCTCGGGCCGCTCGCAGGCCGCGTCACCGATACCTCGTGGACTCCCCAGCCCGGCGAAGCCGTCCGCCTCTCGATCCGCCCCGAGGCATGGCACCTCCAAGCCCAGCGTGGCGATAACACGGTGGATGGAAAAATCGCCGAACGCAGCTACCTCGGCCAGCGCATCCAATACTGGATCGAGACCGCCGGCGGCCGCCAACAAATCGTGGAAATGAACCCGCACGTCCTTCACGAGCCGGGTGAAACCCCCGTCGTCCTGCATGCCCGCCATGACGACGTGGTGGTGTTGAAACCTTAACCCCACCGCTCCCGTGAAACAACGTGCTTGGATCATCCTCGGACTGCTCGCCCTCATCGTGGCTCTCCCCATGGTCCTGCGGCGCGAGACGGCCACCACCAATTCGCGCAAAGCGGACGACCATCTCATCATCCTCACTCCCCACAACGAATCGATCCGCCAGGAGTTCGGCGAGGCCTTTGCCAAGCATTGGAAAACCACCACCGGCCGCTCGATTTACATTGATTGGCGCACCCCGGGCGGCACTTCGGAAATCCGCATGGTGCTGGATGCTGGCTTCAAGGCTGCCGCCGAGACCGGGCGCCCAGGCATCGGCGTGGATCTGTTCTTCGGTGGCGGCGAACCGGACTTTGCCAGCCAGTCAAAAAAAGCACGGCTCGTGCCGCTGCGCGTTTTCAAAACCCGCCCCGAGTGGTTTGCCGAAGGCGGGCCGATTCCTGAAACTTTCACCGGCGAGCGCTACTACCCGCCCGACCACACCTGGGTGGGCACCTGCATGTCCCAATTTGGAATTTGTTATAATCCAGATGTGTTGGAGCGGCTCAAAATCTCACCGCCGCAAAGTTGGCAGGACTTGGGCGATGCCCGCTACGCTGGCACTCTTGCCCTCGCAGATCCCACCAAGAGCGGCTCCGTCGCCCGCACCTTCGAGCTGGTGGTGCAGGCGGAAATCCAGAGGAAATTGTTGGATTCCAACACGCCGCGCGAGGCCGCCATCGCGGCAGGTTGGCAAGAAGGCTTGCAGCTTATCCAGAGGATGGCCGCAAACTCACGCTACTTCACTGACAGTGCCTCGAAGATCCCACTCGATGTAGGCCAAGGAAACGCTGCCGCAGGCATGTGCATCGATTTCTACGGACGTTCCTATTCCGAAGAGCTCACCACGGCCAGCGGCAAGCCTCGGGTTCTATGGATCGCCCCAATGGGTGGCACCACGCTGAGCGCCGATCCCATCGCCGTCCTCAAAGGCGCTCCCAACCCGGATCTGGCGCAAGCATTCGTCGAATACAGCCTCTCCATGGAGGCCCAGAAACTTTGGTTCGGCCGCCCCGGCACACCCGGCGGGCCTATGGAACGCGCCCTTCACCGCACCCCCATCCGCCGCGATCTTTATACTCCGGAAATTCTCGCGAACACCACCATGCCCGGCATCGATCCCTATTCCGATGAGGGGAACTTCATCTATCAGCGCGATCTAACCGGTGCCTCCTTCAACACCCTGCGCCAAATGGTGAAAGTGATGTGCATCGATTCCCACGAAGAAATGAAATCCGCCTGGCATGCCATCCGCGATGCGGGAATGCCCACCGATGCGCTCGCTGTTTTTCAAGATGTCTCGATCATGCCCTACGCCAAAGGCGGCAAAGGCAATCCCATCCTTGATGGCAATGATGCGTTTAAAGCCGCCGAATACGCCGCCACCCTCGGCGAGTGGTTCCGCACGAACTACCGCAAAGCCGAAGCCATCGCCCGCAGCAAACCATAGGGGGAAGGGACGTCACGTCCCTTTGGCCAGCGCTCCCGGCGGTAGCGCGCCACCTTTTGGGAGAGGAAGATTCATTGACAATTGATGAATGACGAATGACGATTTTTGATTTTTTGATATGTGAAGAGTGATTTGGCAAATTCACCGACGCTCCGAAAGGACGTTACAGTTTTTTTGCTTGGTGGCATGTGCCGCGCTGTAATCATCCTGTCATGAAGCGCCGCAACGCCATTTTCATCTCTGTGGTCATCAGCCTGCTGTTTGCGGTGTTCTTTTTCTATCCTGCCGGGATGGTGGTGAAACAGGCGTTCGAAGGAACCCGCGCGGATGGCTCGCATTATTTCACTTTGGAATTTTTCACGGCTGTTTTCAAGAATCCGATCTATCGGGAAGGACTTTGGAATGCTTTCGCTCTGGGCATCATCAGCACGGCAGCCACTTTGGCCATCGCTTTTCCGCTGGCTCTGATCGGCCACCGCTATGATTTTTTCGGGAAGCCGTTGCTCGGCATCCTGGTTCTTGCGCCGATGATTTTGCCGCCCTTCGTGGGGGCGGTGGGGGTGAAGCAGATGCTCGGGGTGAATGGCGCGTTGAACGCGCTGCTCATCGATCTGGGATGGATGAACGCGGCGTTGCCCTACGATTGGCTGGCGAACGGGCGTTTCACCGGCATCGTGCTGATGAATGCGCTGCATCTCTATCCGATTCTCTACATGAACATCGCCGCCGCGCTCTCGAACCTGGACCCGGCGATGGAACAGGCGGCGGAAAACCTCGGCTGCCCGCCGTGGAAGCGCTTTTTCCGCATCACGCTGCCGCTTGCCATG